>JBFKAE010000109.1:0-10883 GCA_041621755.1 Sphingomonadaceae bacterium
AATCGACGAATGGCGGAACCACGCGGGCGACTTGGAAGCGCTTGCGCTTCGGATCAACTGCGAAGCGGTCGATCGCCGCCTAGACGACTACGACGCCGCCGGAAACTTCGTCGGCGCTGTTCAATACGAAAACGGCTGGACGCCGTAACTGCCGCGCCGATCACGACATCGCTTCTGCGGTGTCGTGTCCAGTGCGACAGGCGCACGACAACGGAAAGGGAAGACGATGAAGAAGATCAACTTGAAACTAACCGCGCTCTCGGAAACCGGCCCTATGGCGTTTATGGCGCTTCACGAAGATGACGAAAAACGTCTTCATATCTGGATCGACAGCAACCGGAAACCTGACCGAGAATTTCATTGCAACAAGTTCACGGGAGACACCTATCCAGACGGCAGGAAGAAGACAAAGCACAGCGAGCGGTCGCTTTATGCCGCGGCGAACCGCGACTTCAGGAAAGCCGTCGAAGCGTTGAAGCCGGAAGATTTCCACGCCGCTTTGAATGCCATGATCGCAAAAAGACAACAAGAGGAAGCAACAAGAAGGGTTGAAGCGATTGTCGCGCTGCAACGGCAAGCCGCTTCATTAGGCTTCAAGCTTGTCCCGGTGTCAGGTGATTTCGATGTCTGACTTTGAACGCATCAATCAGCCGCGCGTCGACAAGATTGTCGCCGCGCTGGCGGTCATCCGGAAAAGCGCGCGATCGAACCGCGCCGACCCGGTCGAAGCCTATCGGCTGACGTTGCCGATCCGGGACGCTTTGGTCGTAGCCTTCGACCCCGGCGACAGCATCGAAGCGAAGGCTGAAGAATGGCGTCAGTTGACGGCGGAACCTCCGGTCGCGCCAAAGCGGACAACGATCCTAGAAGCGCCGCACATCATGCGGATCGGCGAGTTCGTCGCCGGTCTGCCGATCGAACACCTTGCGCCGATGATCACACACTTGACCAATCGGATTTGCGAGGAACTGGAAACGAAAGGCAAAGGAGAATGACCATCGACCCTCCGATCAGGGTCGTGAACGTTGACGCCGGGACGTTCGGGGACGCGATCCTCGAACGTGCAGGATCATGCGACCTCCGCCTTGTGCGCGATTGGGGACTTCCCGGCGTCAACGGCGGCAACTGTTTCTTCGCGACGACGCAGATGATGACGCTTCTGATCGAAGCCGGTCACGCTGAAGGCTTCGTCGCGACGTCCGGCATAATGGAACACGAAGGCATTGATCACGTCGTCCATTCTTGGATTGAATGCGGCGACGTCGTCCTGAATGTCTCGAACCTCCGGTCACGTCCGATCTATGTGATGACCAAGCGCCTATACTATGACACGAACCGGATCGGCCAGCGGTTCGGTCGCCTCAACCCTCGCCGGATTTCGATCATCGTGAAGCGCTGTCGCGGCGACCTCCGTGAAGCGACGAAGCGACTGTTCAGACCGGCGATGAACGTCCTGAAGCTGATGGAAAGGGAAGACGAATGAACGATCAGAAGAAGACGCCGGTCATGAATGATCGGTTATCTTTCGACGACGCCTTCAGGTTCGCAAGAGCAACCGGAAGCGATCAATTTTTCTGGCGCGGGTCGCTTTACACGACGCTGCGTCGTCACGAAGTCGAGCAAGCTGAAGAAGTCCAGCCGCACGAACGCATAGTCGCTTGGTGCTAGGGAAAGGGAAGACCATGACTGAACTGAATGTCAACGTGACGCGCGACAGCCGCGTCGAAGTATCGATCGGGTCCGAAGGGTCGATCACGCTGTCGGTCGATGAAGCGAACTGGTTGCGGGATAATCTCGGGATCGCCGTCGCGCAAATTCACGCCGACCGCGAGCCGAAGGCGAAAAGCCGCGAGGAAACGATCGACGGCGTCGCCGTGATGTTCCACCTTCCGGCGTCCCGGTCGTTCGGTCCCGCCGTCTACTTCGGACCGAACCAAGACATGAACACGGCGCAACGTTGCCGCGGATATGTCGACGGTCAATGGGATGTCTACAACCGCAGCGCCGGACGTTCCGGTCGCAAGCGTTACACGACCGCCGGTCACGCCGTCGCGCACCGGATGGGGATCAGCGGACACAAGGGCACGAAGTTCGCCCGCGCGCTGAACGAACGCCTTCACGCCTTCATGATCGAAGCCGTCGACGGCGACCGCTCGATCGCCCATCGGACCCGCGGAAACGACGGGTCCGTCAGCCGCGTCTGATCTGATCTGAATGGGGTTCCTTCGGGAGCCCCATTTTTTTTGCCTTGCGTAAAGCCGCCCGGCGAGCGTATGTTAGCAACTTGCAACAGGGATGGGGTAAACCATGACACTTCAATTCGACAACCCGGCGCGGCGCTATGAAGCCGCATTCACCGCGGGCCGCATGGCTCGCCAGTGCATAGCCGCAGCGCGGTCGACACTCCGGATCGGGAACGCGGAATTCCGCGCCGGTCGGACGGCACGGGCGCTGAACCTGTGGAATGAAGCCGCTGACGATCGTCGCGTCTTCGTCGCGCTGATCCGGCAGGGAATGAACGACAAGAGGTTCCGCGACGGATACCTCGACGCGGGCCGCACAGCCCCGCAGACAGCCGCACAGCGCGTTGAGGGTCTAGGAGCCCCGAACGTCGTCCTGTGGCCCGGATTGAGCCTTGAACCGGCTTGGAAGGCTCGCCAGCGGGCCGCGGCGGAAGATTGTGCGCGGCGCGCGCGCGATCCGCGTGATCCGGATAATCGCCCATGAGCGAATTTGGTTTCAGCAATGGTTTCGCCCGGCAGATTGTCCGGGCGATCCTATGGTTCGCGATCGGCGTCGTCCTGACGCTGATCGTCCTGCAACTGACATGAAAGGGAAGACCATGACTGACACGGACATCGTCGAGACATCGACCGACCTGATCCAGCCCGCAAACCTCGACCTTCCGTCGCTATTCGCGGACGGGACGCCTTCGAAGCTTGATCCGGTGATCAGGTCGATCGAAGAACGTTGCCGATCGGAAGTCTTCGACATGACAGACGACCAAAGCCGGGAAGCTTGTCGGTCGCTGGCGTATAAGATCGCCCGGAGCAAGACAGCGCTCGAAGGCGCGGGGAAGAAGCTGTCGGACGAACTGCGCGCCCGGATCAAGCCGATCAACGATCTTCGGACGATGGTCGAAGCCCGCCTTGACAAGCTTCGGCTCGAAGTACGGAAGCCGCTGACAGAATGGGAAGACGCGGAAAAGCGGCGGCTCGACGAAACAAATGCCAAGCTTGAAGGTCTTCGGATGATTGCCGACAGCATCCAAGGTCAATCGGTTCAGGCTTGCGAAGATATGCTTGAACGCCTGAAGACGATGGAAGAACCGGAAAGCGACATATTCGGCGATTTCACAGAGATCGCAGCGGACCTATACCGGAACGCCGTCAGCGCCACGGAGCGCGCGCTTGATGCGGCGAAAGCCGCCGACGCTGAACGGGCCGAACTTGAACAACTTCGCCGTGAGAAGGCTGAACGCGAAGCCGCAGCGGCCAGCGAACAAGCCGAAAAGGAACGCGCCGAACGTGAAGCGAAGGAAGCGGCGGATCGCGAAGCCCGCGAGAAGCGGATCGCCGAAGAAGCCGCCGAACGCACGCGGCAGGAAGAACGCGACAGGTATGCGAAGCAAACCGCCGCAGCCGAAGCGAAGCGCGCCGCTGAAGAAGCTGAAGCCGAACGCCGGGCGGCGAACAAGCGACACCGCGCGAAGATCAGGTCAGAAGTGATCGCAGCGGTCCGGGAATACCTTACCGGTACAGGCGCGGACGTGAAGATCGCCGACGACATTGTCGATGCCATCATCGAAGGGAAGGTTCCGCATGTCTCGATTGCCTTTTGACATCCGGTTCCACGGGACCGCCGCAAACCCGGTGTTGCATATTGCAACCCCATACCCTAACCTTGAAGGGATGGTTGCGAACATCGACGCCGCCCTAGGTCTTATGCCGTTCGACGAAGACCTCGAACGCGGGTCGCAGGAATGGCGCGACCTCGCCCGCGTCGTCACGCAACTTCGCAACGCAAAGGCGCGGCTGACGACGATGATCCGGAAAAGGGAAGTAAGATGACCGATTTCAAACCCGGCGTTCAGGCATGGACAGAAGACCAATATCACGCCGACCTATGCCCTGAGCCCGCGCTGTCGTCATCGCTGGCGCGGACTATGATCAACGAAACCCCGCTTCACGCATGGGTCAGTTCGCCACGCCTGAACCCGGACTTCGAGCCCGAAGACAATACCGCCTTCGACATCGGGAAAGCCGCGCATAAGCTTTATCTCGGGAAGGGATCGAAGCTGAAGATCATCACCGCGAAAGCATATAACACGAACGCGGCGAAGGCTGATCGGGACGAAGCCTATAAGGCGGGACTGATCCCGCTCCTGCGGCATCAGTTCGACGACGTCAAGGATATGGTCGACGCCGGGCGCTTCCAGCTACAGCGGCACAGCATCGGCGATCCGTTCATCAACGCGAAGCCCGAAGACTGCGAAGTCTGTCTTGCATGGGAAGCCGACGGCGTCCTGAACCGGTGCATGATCGACCGCATCGATCACGACAATCGGATCATTTATGATTTCAAGACGACGGGTTTGACAGCTAACCCTGACAGGCTCGACCGGATTGCATCTGATCGCGGCTATGAAGTTCAGGACGCGCATTACATCGACGGCGTGAAGTCCATCTTCGGCGGCGACTGGCGCTTCTTGTTCGTGTTTCAGGAAAAAAAATATCCGTTCCTTCTGTCGGTGATCGAAATGTCGCCGGACTGGATCGACACCGGTCTTCGGATGGTCAGGCGCGCGCGGCAAATGTGGCGATGGTGCCTAGATAGCGGCGTCTGGCCCGGCTATCCGTCAGAAGTGTGTATGCTGTCGGCACCGACTTGGAAGGATAACCAATGGTATGAACGCGAACTTCGTGAAGCGAACGTTCAACAGTCGATCAAACGCGACGTGTTGGCGCTTTCCATGAAGTTTCAAGCGCCGCTGAATTCTGAAGGTGCCAAATGAGTGACGACGATCGCTTCTGGATGAAGAAGATTTGCGGGCTTTGTCCATACTCGCGAACGAACACGCTGTTTCTACATCCTGAACGCGCCGAAGAATTCGCCTATCAGGCGCAAAATCCATATAACGATTTTGTGTGTCACAAGACCGGCGTCGTCGACGAAGAAGGTGAAGGCGATATCGTCCGCGCTGAACATTCGTTCACATGCTGCGGCTTCCTAAGCCTTCAGGTGAACGAAGGCGCAAGATGTCCGGAAGGCTTTACGCCTGATCCAAACGCCTTCGACTGTGCCGATGATATGATCATGGCACATACTGACCATTGGGAAGACAAACAACGGCGAAGGCGATCTTGATCGCCAGCGTTGCTATGTGCTAACACGATCAAAAGGGAAGATGATCACCATGACTTTCAAGTTCGTCCGCGCGTCGGACATCAAAGAACCGCTTCATGTTCTGATGGCAGTTTCCGGCGCATCAGGCACCGGGAAGACCCATTCGGCGATGCGGATCGCGTCGACACTTTCGAAGGGAAAGCCGTTTTGTGTCATCGACACCGAAGCCGGTCGCGCTCGACACAAGCAAAGTCAATTTGAATTCGATCATCTGGACTTCACCCCGTTCGAAAAAAAGGAACTTGTCGGCTATCCGCCAGAACGCTACATCGCCGTGATCGACGCCGCTGAAGCCGCCGGTTATCCGGTGATCGTCATCGACAGCTTCAGTCACGTTTGGGAAGGAATAAACGGCGTCCTAGAACTTCATGATCAGGCGCTTCAGGCTATGGCGAGCGGCGACGCCGCGCTAATGGACAAGCTTTCAATCGCCGCATGGGGCAAGGTAAAGCCGCGTTATCGGAAGCTTTTGCACCGCCTCATTCAGTGTCGGGCGCATGTGATCCTTTGCATCCGGGCGAAGGAACGGGTCGGCGCTATGCGAGGCGGAAAAATGAAGTACGTCGGGAAGTCGAAGATCAGGCGCGAAGACCTTCCGTTCGACATCGCGGCGGATAAAGACCTGATCTTCGAAATGACGGCGTCGTTCTTGCTGATGCCCGAGAAGGTCGGCGTTCCCGTGCCGCTGAAGCTTCCTGACGAATTGGTTCGCGCCTTCCCGGTCGATCGGCAGTTGAGCGAAACCGCGGGCGACATCCTTCTGAAATGGTCCGAAAGCAACGGCGGCGCGACGCTTGGCGACAAGACCATAATCGACAAGGCGCGGGCCGAAGCCCGGAAGGGTTTCGACGCGGTCAATAAATTCTGGAAGGGTCTGAAGGATGACGACAAAGACCTAGTTCGTCCCTTTTTGGCCGAACTGAAGCGGCTCGCCGACGAAGCTGATCGCGCGACAGACGAAATCCCCTTCGAACGTGAAGACGACGATCAGCCGGTTCAGCCGGAAATGACGAAGTCGGAAGCCGAAGCGTTCGAAGAATTCAAACGCCAGCGCGCGCTTGAATTGGAAGGATCACAATCCGAAGCCTGAAACTGATGATGAAAGGGAAGACGACTATGTCGAGACAATACGTTCAAGCTGAGTTCACGAAGAACGGTCGCGCCTATACCTACCACAACGACGGCGCGCCCGCGAAGCCGGGCGACAAGGTCGAAGTCGCGACTGATCGCGGTAAACAAACGATCACCGTCGTCAGCGTCTCGACGGATGCGCCGCGGTTCGTGACGAAGCCGATCATCCGGATCGTCCCGCCGCAGCCGCCCGAAGCCGCCTAGATGCCGGGCGGTTCGACCGTCGCGGTCCGTCTGATCTTCATCCGTGAGACTGATCAGGCGGTTCTATTCCGCGACGAAAACGACCGGGAACTATGGCTTCCCCGGTCAACGTTCACCGGGATCGAATACTTAGAACCCGATGAAGGCGACGTCGTCACGGTCGACGTTGCCGAATGGAAGGCAACCCAAGAAGGTTTGATCTGAAAAGGAGAAGATGTGACAGACCAAGCAAACGCCGAAGCAATCGCGAACGGACTTCGATCCGCTTCGTTCTTCGAAGTCGAGAAGATCGTCGACGCCTTGAACGACGCGCGCGCCGGAAGCCGGAAGGCGATCAGCGGGCGCGACCTGATGAACGCTGCGGATTTCATCTTGAACCCGTCGAAGCCGCGTCCTGCACCGGCACCAGAAGCGCCGGAAAAAGCGCCGAAGAAGTAGCGACGGACGCCGGAACGACAAACCGCCGCGGGAGCGACCCCGCGGCGGTTTTTCATTTTGACAGGATATGCCCTAGGAAGCCGTCAGATCGACGAACAAGCCCATTCCGTCAAGACCGTCATCACGCGACCGGTAAACCAGCCACGACGCTACAGACGGCCTTAGCGCCGCTTGGATCAGCCCGCGCTGGAACATATTGACCCCGGCGGCGCGAAGACCGGCGAACATGACTTCATTCGCGAACCGCCAATCCTGTTTCCGGGCTTCCCGGCGCGGGATCAGTTGCCAAGCGATGTAAAGGAAATCATGCACGATCGCCGCTTCCAGATGCGGCCCGACGCGCCCGATGATGTTCCGAACGATCCTAGGGACGCTTGTCAGGTCGGTCAGCATCCCGGCCGGTACGGTCAGCGATGTCGGTTCGCCGTCGACCCGGTATTCGACCCGGTAGGGTTCAAGCGTCACATATGACGCTTCCCTTCCCTTCCGGACATAGAGCGTCCGCGGATCGCGCCCGAGCGCAAGCCGGGACACATAGCGGAAATCCGAAATCTCCGACCACGTCACAGGGTAGGGATCGGAGATTTCTGGCCGCAAGCGACGGACAGGCATTGCTAAGGCTTCGCGACCGGGACGGGGACGATCCCGCTGTCCCTCGCAGGTGCCGCCGCAAGCATGATCGCTTCACAAGCGGCTAGGACGTTTTCAGGCGCGTCTTCGACGGTGCTGTCGATGACGGTGACAAGACTTGTCACCATGACGCAAGCGGTGTCGAGCGCCAGAAGTTGCCACGGCTGAAGCTGTATCGGGTCGACCCCTAGGCGGTTGAATGCCTCGATCCGCTCGATCGCTATGTTCCGCAGTTCCGCCCGCTTCGATGCGCGTTCGTCAGGCGTACCGGTGCAGCCCGAGACGACCGTCAGGACGGCGACAGCGGCCACGGACGGGACGAACGTCCGCCACGCTACGCCGATCCAGTGGACGACCTGATCGCGACCGAAGATCGCTGTCAGCGCGCCGAGCGATGCGACGACAGCCGCGAGCCCGACGACGATGTTCTTCATCGTCAGGAGTTCCATCAGTTTAGTCATCGTTTTTCCTTACGTCATGGTTTCGGGTTTCGAAGGAAGTCATTTCATTTCCGGGGCTTCATTCGGGTCGGTGCCGAATTCGGTAATGCAAGCTAAATCGCCGATGATCAAAATGACCGTCCAAGCGCCTGTGACGTCATTAACCCATAGTTCACGAACAGGATCGGCGTCGTTGTCAGTTTTGTCGCGAAGTTCCTCGCCGTGAAAATTCAGGAGATAATGAAGATGCGAAACGTCCATCACATCGCCCTTGCAAGCCGAAAAATCGGCTTGGGACCCGCATGACGCCGCCAATCCAAACACGGCAAGAACGAGACGATTGAACATTGTCATCCCTTATCGATTAGGGTTTCTGGTTTCGAAGGAAGTTCAGTTCGCGCTGAATGTCGTCTTTCCGACGCTGCGCGGCGTTCCTTTGCATGATCAGGATTTGCGGCGGTTCCTCGCCCGCGCGGATGTATTTCTGAATTTCCGCTTCGAACTGCAACCACCGGGCTTCCTCCGTGACGATCGATCCTTCGGCGATCGCGATCGAATTCTTCGTCGTCTGTTCCGCGATCGGGATAAGTTTCCGATCGACTTCTTCGGCGATCGACTTCAGTTCGTTAGACAGGACAGGTCGCGGGACGTCATAACCCCATTGATTGAGAGCAATGAAAAGCCCGACTGTCGCGGCTATCCCGCCGAATGCTGTTCCGGCCATTTTCCACACTCCTGCATTCTTAGGCATATTCAGTCAGCCCCCATTCGAAGACCCAAGCGCATCAGCGTTGCATGATCCGCGATGCCGGTCGCCATGTTGGCAATGGACGTCTGGAAAGCCTTGACCGCCGTTTCGGTGCGCGGGCCGAAGTCGCCGTCGAGCGGCCCGGCGTTGATCCCGTGTTCGTGAAGCGCGCGCTGTAGCGCCAGCACCGCCGGACCATCGTCGCCACGCCGCAGCGCTTCCGGGATGCCCTTCAGCGCCGCGAGCGCTTCCGCGGTCCTGATCTGCCGGTCGGCGAGCCCATTGAAGCCTCCGTTGACGATCTGCGTGACCATTTCGACCGACCCTTCGTCAGCCCATTGGAACGCGGTCTTCCCGTACTTCTTCCGACGATCGAGATATTCAATCGCGATCTGCCAAGCGGTCCGGGGATGTTGCGCCAGTTGCGGCGACGCTTCCAGATCGACGCCGATGATCTGACCATAAATCCTGAAGTTCTCGCGACCGGTCAACTGAAGGTAACCAGCGCCGCGAAACCTGAAGCCGTCACCGGGTTCCGTGTTGCCATTGCGCCCAGCGTAAACGTGATTTCCAAGCTTCTCGGGATTGCGCGTGTACTCCGCAGCGTGATCGACGTTCCGGAAGTATTTTTTGAAAGTCCGATATAGGTGTTCCGGCGTCTTGTAATAGAGGTTTTCGACGACGCGGACGTAACCGGAACTTTCGTGCGATGTCTGTCCGATCAGGTGCCCGAGCCGTTGCTTTGTCAGCTTCGAGCCCGGACCGCCGGGTTCACGGATCAGCGTCGTCAGCGCGTCGATCGCTGTCTTCGGCGCATTCGGTGCGGTTGCGATGATTGCGGCGTGAATGTTCATTGACGTCCTCTAATGTTCATTACTGCGACCGGCGATGATGTTCACGACCGCCTTGATCGACGAAAGCTTTTCGCTTTGCGACTTCAGTTCGCGGTCGATGATTTCCGCCCGATGATTGTTCGCCTGAATGATCGCCTCGATCTTCCGACACATCGTGTCGTGATCCCTGCGGAGCCCGGCGACCCATGCCGGTTCCTCGGGATGTTTCCTGTCGCTTCGGATGTGTAACACAATGAACCAAAGCGCCACCGCAGCCGCTACAGCCGGAACGCCCGCGACCTCGATCAGTTGCCAAAGTTCACGGATTGTCATCTGATCCATATCAACCCCCGCTAACGGATCGCGGTCCGGTGAAGCGCAATCGAAACCATGATCACTAATGCCACCATCGGAGCGGCGAAGAAGTAGAACCCGCCAGTGATCAGAAGCCCGGTGATCCAAAGGGTCACGAACAGATACAAGGCGCAAGCCGCCGCCCTGATCCATCTGGACAGGTGCGGCTTCGAACCGTTCAGCCAAAGCGCGAAGCCGTGAAAGGCGGCGGCGATCGACAAGACCCATCCGATCGCGATAACGAGTTCTTCGCCTAGGGCAACCGGGACGATCCGCCACGCGAGCGGACCCGGACCGACCGCCAGACCGACACCCATCAGCGCAGACGAGAAGGCGACGAAGACCTCGCATCCGCGTCGAAAACTCCAACTAACCGGGATCGATGTCCGCACGTCATCACCCCTGTTTTCCGACAGGTCTGAAGGCGACCTTTGTCAGCTTCGCCTTCTGTTGATCTAACATCATCCAGCCGGGCGAAATTTCAATCGCCCGGCGACCGTCCGGCAAGTTCTCGCAAGCCGCAAGCGGATGGTCGTCGCCCGTCAGACCTAGTGCCGCGGCTTCGATCGACAATGCTTGCGCGAATTCGTGCGCCGTCATCTTCGCCGGGACTTCGATGACCTTCGCGTCGGCATCGATCGTCAGTTCGATCGCGCGACCGTCGACTTCATGCTTGAACTTCTTCTTTGCCATGCCGTC
>JBFKAE010000110.1:0-10812 GCA_041621755.1 Sphingomonadaceae bacterium
GATGGATCCCGGAAAACGGACGCTGATCCGCGTTACGTTACCCGACCAATATGAAGACCGCGCCCCCGTGATTGACCTGGTCGATCGCCTGATGGGCAAAAATCCCGAACACCGCTTCCAGTTCATTCAGGACCATGCCAGCGACATAGCCGAAGACGCCATCGACGCCTGATCGGGAAACGCTTGTTTCCATTGTCATTATTCCCGCGCAGGCGGGAATCCATATGCGACTTCAGCGCGCGAAGACCACGGGTTCATCAGGTCAGTGCGGCGACCAGTTCCTTGACCTTTTTTTGCCGCCACTGTGCACTTGGCGCGATCAACCAATAGGCTTCGTCGGTCAGGCTGGGTTCGCCAATCACGGCAAGGCGCCCTGATTCAATGTCCGCGCTTGCAAGCGTGCGCGGCACACGCGCCGCGCCATATCCCGCGACCGCCGCGTCAATCGCAAGCCCGGCATCGGCCACACTTAGGCCCCCGCTCTGATCAGGCATATGCAGGCCATGCTCCTCAAACCAGCTGCGCCAAGCTGACAAGGGGTGCTCGATCAGCGGCACGCCTGCAAGCGCCTTGGCATTGGGCAAATCGTTTGCAAGTTCAGGTGCGACCACAACCACAAAGGCTTCTTCGGCGATCCGGATACCGCTATATTCCTCTTCGGCTGGCAACGCCCCGAAATAGATTGCCGCGTCGAAATTGGCTTGCCCAAAATCAACCGGTCCGTCCGATGGTAGCAACACAAACTGCCGTCCCGGGTTTGCCGCTTGCAAGCCCGCCAGCCGCGCAGACAGCCATTTCCCAATAAAATCACGCGGCGCGGCGAGTGTCAGGCGCTCATCGCCCTGCCCCGCCTGCATGATATCGACCGCCTCTTCAATTTTCGCGAGGCCTTCGCGCAATGCAGGCAGGCTACGCGCGCCCTCTTCGGTCAGCTCAAGGTTGCGCGTCATGCGCCTGAACAGCACCGTTCCAACCACATCCTCAAGCGTCCGTATCTGCTGCCCGACGGCCGCAGGTGTCACCGCCAATTCATCCGCCGCCTTGGTAAATGACAAATAGCGCGCCGCCACGTCAAAGACGCGCAAGGCATTCAAGGGGAGGTGCGTACGTTTCATCGAACTCATGCCATAATGCAGCCGTCGCTGCGTTCAAAGTCCGCATATCATAGCTTGCCATGATTAATGCAAGACCGTCAAAATCCTGCTTTGGAATGGAAATTTAATTATACGCATGTAATGGAAAGACTATTCAGTGGTTCCATCACATGCACCACGTGTACCCGAAGCCAGCCGACGGAGTTGCATTCACATGGTACGAATATCAAATGTCGCCTTCACTGGTCAGCGCTTGTCGGCGCAGGTCTCGGCAGAAATTCGTGGTGAACAGCGCGCGATGGAGCTGTGGTTCGACTATCCGGACACGGCCGACTTTGAATTGCGCGGCGAAGCGCTGGTCGGCGGAACACTTCTGATCGGCATGATGTCAGGCCAACCGATCATCGTCGAAGATGCTCCGGTTTCAGCAGATTTCATTGCCGCGGCAAAGCGCGTACAGCGTGTATTTAGACAATGGAATCCTGACCTTGCCATCGTAGATATAAAAGCCGAAATCGCGCCGCAAACGCGTGCCAGCACAGGCATTGCCTCGTCATTTTCCGCGGGCATTGACAGTTTCCACAGCCTGATTCGCAATCGCGACCGCATCACCCACCTGATGACCATTGGCGGTCATGACAGGAAGGGCAATGATGGAACCGATTTCAAACTGCTGCTCGAACGCATCCAGCCGATCGCCGCACTCGCGCAGAAGCAACTTGTAGCGGTCAACACCAACGCCTTTCTGGTTGGCTTTGCCTTCGATGTGCACTGGCAATATTTGCAAGGTGCAACCTTCTGCGGGATCGCGCACTCGCTTGGATTTTCGGAGTATATTATTCCGTCATCCTATACATGCCGCACGGCGGAGCCTTATGGATTTCACCCCATACTCGACCCTTTATGGTCAACCGAGGCGACAAAAGTTACACACGACAGCTACACCTATTACCGGACTGAAAAAACAGAAGAAATTTCTCGACACCCCGAATTCCTTAAACATATTCAGGTCTGCTACCACAGTCCGGTCAGCAATTGTGGCAAATGCTCGAAATGTCTGCGGACGGCCTTCACGCTCGACCTGCTGGGCGTAAAAGATCATTGCCTGCCAAAAGCCGATGCGGATGCAGCGATTGACGGCATGACCGTGACCGGCGACGGCTATGCCCAAATGGTTTGGGAAATCGCCGAACTCGCCGCCAGCCGCGGCAAGTTCGCCATCGAAAAACGCCTGCGCAAGAAAATCAAGGCTTATGCCATAAAGCGCGATCTGACCCGTATTGCCCGCAATATGATATCGCCACAAGTGCTTGAGAAATTTGGTGTCCGTGACTGGCGCTCGGAAACATTGCAGCCCAGCGACCCCCTCATCTTTCGTCCTGCCCGCTCAGCCCACAAAACGGCTGCGGACGCAAAAGCATAAGCACGCGGATCAGGGCATCACGGTTAACCTCATATTAACTATCCGGGGCTAGGGTTCTCATGTGCCTAGCGGCACGCCTTACCTCCCCTAGCTGGTTTGTCCAGCTTACTGATTACTGGACCGCCTGACAGTTTCGGGCGGTCTTTTTTTTTGCTTGTGATGAAGTCAGCGGGATCCGGTCCGCGTCTTCCGGCTTGACCTTAATACCACTCGTCTTCCCTGATGCGGTCGTCATGCCGCAAAGACATGCGCAGACCGGGACGCTTGTGGACTATAGGTTTTGGAGTCACCATCATCGGCTTGAAGCGCTCGCCCGACATATTGAGCACGACATCCGATTTAAACTTGAGTCCGGCACGCCCATTTTCGCTCCAGACAATCTCCGCAGCGGTCGTACCCGAACATTCCGTTTCAAGCGTGACTTCATCGCCCGGTGCAAGTCTGGCAGCCAGCTCGACCATGGCGCCGCTGGTTGAAATATTCCTGACGCGCACGGCCTCGATGCCAACCGCGCTCTCAAGTCGACCGAGGATCAGCGTCGTTGCTCTGCGCGACCGTTCAGGCTTCGCATTCATCTCGCGATGACACCCATAATGGTCAAAACCACACGGACTGATTCATGTTTCAAACAGAAAGCTGCATGAATCATTATGCAACGCGCCCCTTCTTCCTCGCCCCCGAACATGTTGAATTAAATCTGAAATGGTTGAATTTTAGGTTAATGGGTTATTATTGTGTAAAAATATGGGCATGCTCGTTACGGCTGCGATCCATTCTTCGAGGGGGGAAGCGGACAGGTCAAAACATGACGCGAAGTCCAGTTCCACTTGCGCTACGCGGCGCTTGTCGACTATCGCCGGGGAATGTCAAATTTGCGATCTGCCGTGGTGCTCCTTTCGGGTGGCCTTGACTCCGTCACATGCGCGGCGATGGCGCGTGCGCAGGGGTTCGATCTTTTTGCGCTGACCATTGACTACAACCAGCGCCATCGCGTCGAGCTGGAGGCTGCGTCACGCGCGGCGACAACATATAGCGCAAAGCGGCATGTCATATTGCCGCTTGATCTCAGCGCCTTTGGCGGATCGGCGTTGACCGCGGACATTGACGTGCCAAAGGGCGACGGCCCGGTCGACAGCACGGAGATTCCGGCGACCTATGTACCGGCACGCAACACGGTTTTTCTGTCCGTTGCATTGGCCTGGGCAGAGGCATCTGGCGCGCGCGATATTTTTATCGGCGTCAATGCGCTTGATTTTTCCGGCTACCCTGACTGCCGCCCCGAATTTATTGCCGCTTTCCAGAATCTTGCGGACACCGCCACAAAGGCCGGCGCAGAGGGCGGACATTTCACGATACACACGCCGCTGATCGATCTCGACAAGGCTGGCATAGCGCGAGCGGCGACCGCGCACGGCGTCGATATTGCCGCGACGTGGAGTTGTTATGACCCTGTGCTGCAGATGAACGGTAAAGCGCTGCATTGCGGTCGCTGCGATGCGTGTCGCCTACGCCGCAAGGGCTTTGAGGACGCAGGGCTTGCCGACCCCACGGCCTACGTCCCGCGATGACCTACGCTGTCAAGGAAATCTACGTTACACTGCAAGGCGAAGGCGCGCAGACCGGCCGACGGGCGGTTTTTCTGCGCTTTGCCGGATGCAATCTGTGGTCAGGCCTCGAGCGTGACCGTGCAAGCGCCCAATGTGCGTTTTGCGACACGGATTTTGTAGGCACCGATGGGCCGGGCGGCGGCAAGTTCAAAAGCGCGCAAGCGCTTGCCGACGCCGTCGGCCACGCATGGGGCGCCGGTGAAAGCCCCCTCGTCGTCTGTACCGGCGGGGAGCCTTTGCTACAACTCGACACGCCGCTGATCGATGCGCTGCACGACAAAGGCTTTGCCATCGCGATCGAAACCAACGGCACGCTCGCCGCGCCCGCCGGCATTGACTGGATTTGCGTCAGCCCAAAGGCCGATGTCCCGCTCGTCCAGTTGACCGGCAATGAATTGAAGCTGGTCTTCCCGCAGGCTGAAAACTGCCCGGCTGACTTTGAACATCTCGCGTTCGATCATTTTTTCCTGCAGCCACTCGACAATGCGGCGCAGGCCGACAATATCGCAGCCGCTACGCGCTATTGCCTCGACCACCCGAAATGGCGGCTCAGCCTGCAGACGCACAAACTGATCGGCCTGCCCTAACCACGCCCGCGATAAGGCGCGACACCCTGATCGGGCACCCAGAGACCTTCCGGCGCATCGCCTGACTGCCAGAATACGTCGATCGGAATACCGCCGCGCGGATACCAATAGCCACCGATACGCAGCCATTTCGGCGCCATTTCCTCGAACAGGCGCTGGCCGATCCCAACAGTGCAATCCTCGTGGAACGCCGCGTGATTGCGGAATGCGCCCAGGAACAGTTTCAGCGACTTTGATTCGACGATTGTCCGGTCCGGCGCATAATCGATGACAAGATGCGCAAAATCAGGCTGTCCGGTGACAGGGCAAAGCGAGGTAAATTCCGGCGCGGCAAAGCGCACGAGATAATCCGTGCCAGCGCGCGGGTTCACCACATAATCAAGCTTTGCCTCCTCGGGCGATGCGGGAAGCGGGCTATCCTTGCCAAGATGCGTCGTTGAAATGGTCATAAAAACGGCGTTACGTCGGCTAATCGTCATTGGCAACTAGCCTTAGACGATTTGCCCGACTATTCAGATGCGGTAAGAACACGTCAAAGCATTTTTCAAGGAGCACAAGAATGGATTCGCTGGTATCGACTGAATGGCTCGCCAAGGAATTGGGCGCGAGCGATCTGAAAATCGTCGACGCCACCTATTTGCTGCCCGAAGCCAACCGCAACGAAGCCGCCGAATTTGAAGCGGCACACCTCCCCGGCGCAGTATTTCTCAACCTCGGAGAGCTCGCCGATAATGACAGCGCCCTGCCGATGATGCTGCCCAGCGCGGAAAAATTCGCCAGTCGCATGCAGGCGCTCGGCCTTGGCGATGGCAGCCGCATTGTTGTTTATGACAATTCGCCGTGGAAATCCGCCGCGCGTGCATGGTGGATGCTGCGCCTGTTCGGCGCGCATGAAGTCGCAATTCTCGACGGCGGCATTGAAAAATGGAAGGCCGAAGGACGTCCGCTTGAAAACGGCAAGCCCGTCGTCCGCCACCGGCACTTCACGGTCTGGAAAGATGCCAGCCAGGTCCGTGATCTGGCGCAGATGAAGGAAAACCTCAAAACCAAGGCGGAACAGGTTGTTGACGCGCGTGGCCCTGCACGTTTCGCCGGCAGCGAACCCGAAACCCGTCCCGGCGTTCGCCCGGGGCATATTCCCGGCGCAATCAACCTGCCCTATGCCGACCTATTCAACGCCGATGGCACGTGGAAGCAAGGTGATGCGCTGAAACAGGCGTTCGAAGCCGCTGGCGTCGACCTTGACAAACCAACCGTAACCACCTGCGGCAGCGGCGTTACCGCAGCAGTCCTGTCCTTTGCCATGCACCTGCTTGGCAAGGACAGCGCGATTTATGACGGCTCATGGGCCGAATGGGGTGGCACGACCGATGCCCCCGTGGTGACGGGAGCCTAGTGAAGCCTTCGCCCGACAGGAAAAGCGCCCCGGCTACGCGCATCGCGCAGGCCGGGCGCCGCAGCGAATGGACGAACGGCATCGTCAATCCCCCGGTTTACCGGGCCTCGACATGCCTGTTCGACACGCTTGCTGATCTTGATCACAGCATCGCCGCCCCGGATGCAGGTCTGTATTACGGTCGACGCGGAACACCAACGCACTGGGCGCTCGCCGAGGCACTCACAGAGCTTGAACCGGGCGCGGCAGGCACGCATCTGTTCCCCTCTGGCGTTTCGGCAATCGCCGCGGCATTGCTTTGTGCCGTCAAGACCGGCGATCACGTCCTGCTCGCCGACAGCGTGTACGAGCCGACACGCAACATGGCGAAAAACCTGCTCGCGCCAATGGGCGTCGAATGCGAATTTTACGACCCGACGATTGGCGCGGACATCGCCGCGCTCTTGCGCCCCAACACCGCCGCAATTTTCATGGAAAGCCCCGGATCTCTGACGTTCGAGGTACAGGACGTCCCTGCCATCACGACGCTCGCCCGTGCACGCGGCATCATCACCATAATTGACAATACATGGGCGACACCCTTGCTGTTTCGCGCGCTCGAACATGGTGTCGATCTGTCGGTGCAGTCCCTGACAAAATTCATCGTCGGCCACAGCGACGTCATGATGGGCGCAGTCACCGCCACGCCCGAACTCTGGCCAAAATTGCGCCAAAAGGCGCTGACACTCGGCCAGACCGCCTCACCCGACGATTGCTTCCTTGCGCTGCGCGGATTGCGGACTCTGCCCTTGCGGCTCGCCCGGCATGGGGAAAGCGCACTCAAGGTTGCAGCGGCACTTGCCAGACACGACATGGTTGACCGCGTACTTTGCCCCGGTCTTGCCGGCGACGCATTTCATGCGCTCTGGAAACGCGACTTTCATGGCTATTCCAGCCTGTTTTCAATTGTAATGTCACGTGGCAAACGCGCCGACCTTGCTTCCATTGTGGACAATCTTGCGCATTTTGGCATGGGCTTTTCATTTGGTGGATTTGAAAGTCTGGTGCTACCGATCAACCCTGCGCCAATCCGCTCGGCGACGTCATGGAAGGCCTCTGGCCCAACATTGCGCATTCATATCGGGCTTGAAGATCCCGACGATCTCATCGCCGATTTGCTGGACGGGCTGGACCGATATCAGAAGGCAAGCGCGTGATTGATCTGAATGCCATTTCCCAACGCCTCGGCATCCCGGCCGGTACCGTCATGGACGCCAGCACGCTCATCCATGCCTTCATCGCTGTTGCTATCGCATGGGGTATCGGTGCGCTGATCGCAATCGTCATCGCCCCACGCGTCAGGCGCGGGCTCGACCGGTTTTTGCAAAGCGATATTTCCAAAAAGGGCGACAGGATTGGCAGGATCCTTGGAGGCAGTACCGCCTTTCTGCTGTTCTATGTTGAAACCCATATGCCGATGTTCGACCCGTTTGGCATGCTGATCATTGCCGTCGCGCTCGGCATTACCGCAACATATGTTGTTTTCCAGATTGCCCGCGCGCTGCAAATGTCCGCGACGTGGGGATATACGCTTGGCGTGATGGCGGGTGTGACGGCGACAGCCGGACGCCTTGGCGGGTTGGGACCGCTGGTCGAATCACTCGACAATGCCGGTTTCAACCTTGCAGGACGCGATCTTACCCTGCTGGATGTCATCCATACACTTTTGATCGTCGGCTTTTTGTTCGCGCTGACCCGTCTGATCCTGCGCATGTCGATGGGCTGGATCTCGTCGGCAGGAAATCTTGACGGATCACAACGCGTGCTGTTTCAAAAACTGTCGACGGTCGGCATTGTTGCGATCGCCTTTTTCATCGGCATTGACCTGCTTGGCATCGACCTCACCGCGCTTGCCGTCTTTTCCGGCGCGCTTGGCCTTGCCGTTGGCTTTGGCATGCAAAAGACGTTCGGCAATCTGCTCGCCGGCATTATCCTGCTCACCGACAAATCGATAAAACCCGGCGATGTCATCGTCGTCGGCGATACGTTCGGCTGGGTCAACAAGATCGGCGTTCGCGCGGTGTCCGTCCTGACTCGCGATGGCAAGGAATTCCTGATCCCGAACGAAACGTTGATGACCGAAACGGTTGAAAACTGGTCCTATTCCAACCGCAACATCCGTGTCAAAATACCGATCGGCGTTTCCTATGGATGCGACGTACACAAAGCCCGCGAACTGATGCGTCAGGCCGTAGAGGACCTGCCGCGCGTGCTCAGCGACCCACCGGCGATGGTGTGGATGACAGGGTTTGGCGACAGCTCGGTCGACTTTGAAATTCGCATCTGGATTTCGGATGCCGAAGCCGGAATCGGCAATATCAAGAGCGAAGTGCTGACCCGCGTCTGGGATCTGTTCAAGGAACACAATATCGAGATTCCATTCCCGCAGCGCGATTTGCACGTTCGGACATGGTCGCCACCGCCAGACGATCAGTGACAGGGCATCCATCGCGCACACCCATGCGGATAGGCTTCCTTTATAACCATGACGCGCTGCACCAGATCGCGCACACCGCACCGATCATTGCGGAACTGCAAAGGCTCGCCCCCACGGCCAGTATCGAAATATTGGTGTCAAGCGACGCACAACATCACGCCGTTGCGGCCTATCTTGATCCATCATTGCCCAGACCTGCGGTTCGTCATCTTGACGTTGCACCCGCGATCCGGCTGATCGAAAAGCTGACCGGCGGCATCATTCCCGTCCGCCGTCTGGCCGCGCTGAAAACGAACCTCGAAACCTTCCGGGCATTTGACGCGCTCATTGTACCCGAGACAACGTCAAGTCTGCTGAAAACGCGTTTCAAACTTGAAAATGTAAAGCTTATCTATTTACCGCACGGTGCCGGGGATCGGTCGGTCGGATTCCAGCCGGTGACAAAGCATTTCGATTTTGTCCTGCTATCCGGCGAAAAAGTCCGCGACCGTATGCTCGAAGATGGCATTATCCGACAAGATGCCCACGCCGTTGTTGGCTATCCCAAATTCGATGTGTTGCGCGAAGGCGCGCGACCGAAGTTTTTCGACAATGATCGACCAACGGTGCTTTATAATCCGCATTTCGATCCTGTTTTATCGTCATGGTACGATATGGGCGAAGCCGTGCTCGACCACTTTGCCACACAGGACATGTATAATCTGATTTTCGCGCCGCATGTCATGCTGTTCAGACGACGATTGCTCGGCTCGACCGAACATCGCAAGCTGCGCTTTCGCCGCGCATTCCCGGACCGCTTCAGGTCGGCGAAAAACATCCTTGTCGACCTGGGCAGCCCGCGATCGGTCGACATGTCCTATACGCGCGCAGCGGATATTTATCTTGGTGACGCCAGCAGTCAGATCTACGAATTCATCGTGCGACCCCGGCCCGCCATTTTCATCAATTCGCACAAGGCAAACTGGACCGATAACCAGAATTATGCGCACTGGAAATTCGGACCTGTCATCAATGATTTGGCAGAACTGTCGACCGCGCTTCATGACACCGTTCCGCTACCGGACTCGTTTCGCAAAGCCCAGGCAGAGGCTGTCAGACGGACTTTTTCCACCGATCCGGACCAATCTGCGTCAAAACGTGCTGCCGAAGCGATCAGACGCTTTCTGTACGAGAGGACACAAAACTGCTAGCGTGTTAACCAATTCAAGCGCTGTAGGGCGCGGCGTACGACGTTTTCTGATGATGAGTTGGACAATCAGCCGGGAATAATGCGTGTCTCAACAAGAAAACAATAGCACTGAAACCGCATTTTCAACAGCAAAGTGGACAGCGATATTGCTTGCCGGGCAGCGTCCCGAAGGTGATCCGCTCGCCATCGCAAACGGCCAGAAATTCAAAGCATTGATCCCGGTTGCCGACATATCAATGCTGGCAAGGGTTGCAGACGCCCTGCTCTTATCACCAAGCGTGGCACGCGTCGTAATCCTTGCACAGGAACCCGAGGCCCTGCTCGTCGGCGATACCGCGCAACTTGCATCAAACCCACGGGTCAGCCTCGCCGTCAGCCATTCAGGCATAGCCGCCAGTGTCGCAAATATTGCCGGAACGTCGTGTGCGCCTTGGCCTGTATTGGTCACAACCGCCGACCATGCATTGCTGACACCGGATATGATCGAAACATTTGCAAAGGCCGCTGCGGAACACGATGTCGCAATTGGCGTCGTCGAACGGCGCACGATCGAGAACAGCTATCCTGAATCCCGGCGCACATGGCTGAAATTTTCCGACGGTCACTATTCAGGCGCGAACCTGTTCGCGTTACGAAATGCGCGGGTCCGCGAAGCACTCGCACTCTGGTCAGGCATTGAACAGGACCGCAAAACCGGCTGGAAACTGCTTGCACGCTTTGGCCCGTCTTTGTTCCTGCGCGCGCTCACCCGCACCATCGATTTTACAAAGGCGCTGAAAATTGCTGGCGAACGGCTCGGCGTCGATGCAGCGCCGGTCATCCTTGCCGATGCCGAAGCTGCAATTGATGTCGACAAGCCCTGCGACCTCGCGCTGGTCGAGCGGATTCTCTCGCGCGGCACAGCATCTCTCGATCGTCTTATTTTGGGACACTCGAAGCCGAAACCCGTATGATCATGCCCGCTTAGTATCCCGTAAGCCTATATATATTCTCAATTCTCTAAAATTGGCACCCGCTTTGCTGTATACTGGTGGCAGGCA
>JBFKAE010000111.1:0-10713 GCA_041621755.1 Sphingomonadaceae bacterium
CCGGTGCCGAAATCGTCCATTGCGATGCTTGATTGCAGGACCTTCAGTTGCGCGAATATTTCGTTCGAACGTTCGGGGTTTTCGACGATGGCGCTTTCGGTAAGCTCGACCTTGAGCGCGCTGCCTGGAAGCTTGGAAATTTTCAATGCGGACTGGACAGCTTCAACGACGTCGTCACGGGCGAGCTGAATACCTGATACATTGACGCTTATGATGAGATCTTTTCCAAGTGTGCTGAATTTCCGCCGCCAGTCTGCGATCTGCTGGCACGCCGTATTCAATGCCCAGCGGCCAAGCGGGACGATGAGTCCTGAGTCCTCTGCGACCGGAATAAATTCGGCAGGATAGATCAAGCCGCGTTCAGGATGGTTCCAGCGGGCGAGCGCTTCGAAGCCTGCAAGCCCGTGATCGGAAAGTCGGACCAACGGCTGATAATGAAGTTCAAGTTCGCCACGCGCGAGCGCATTACGCAGATCGATTTCCATACGAAAAAGATCGCGCGCCGCCACATGCGCACTCGATTGATAGATTTCAACGCCGCCGCGCCCTTGCGCCTTTGCCGTGTTCATCGCGAAGTCGGCATCGCGAATGATATCTTCGGCATAGCGGCGCGACGAAAATGTCGTGGCAATGCCGATACTGGCGCTGACGAAATATTCACCACCCGAAATATGGAATGGCGTGCTCAGCGCGGCATGAATGCGATTGATGACGGGCTTTGTATCGTCGGCATCATCGATATCGGTGATTAAAATGGCAAATTCGTCACCCGACAGTCGCGCGATGCAATCATGTCCACGAACGCAAGGCAATAGGCGACAGGCGACGGCGACAAGCAGCTCGTCACCGACGACATGGCCAAGGCTCTCATTGACGCGCTTGAAGCGATCGACGTTGACGATGGCGACGGCAAGATTGGAATCGTTGGCTTCAATCATCTCTTCAACGCGCTCGGTAAAAAGCACGCGGTTAGGAAGACCGGTCAATGGGTCGTTGAGCATCGTCCGGCGAAGATTGCTTTCGGCCTGTATCTCTGGCGTTCGGTCACGTACGGCAACGACGACGCGGCGCGGCGCATCGGCAATCGTCGGCAATAGTGAAATATAGGCCGATAAATGGCGGTGACGCGGACCTTCGGATGTCGACCAGTCAATTTCGCGCGGCTTTACCTCGCGATCCATTAGCAAGTCCGCAACGGCAAGATTGATGCGTGAATTTTCCAAAAGCATGCGAATTTGCTTGAGTTGGAGACCGATGAGCTGATTTCTGCCGTAACTTGCCCATCTTTCGAAGGTCGCGTTTGCAGAATGACAGACGGGCTGCGCGTTGGCGTCTGCCTGAAAAATAAGAACGCCGACGGGCAGGGCGTCAAGAACGGCTTCGAGAAGCATGTCTTTGCTTTCCATAGCCGCAACTGTGCGCGCTTGTATCAACCTGCTGGGTTTGTCGGCCCTTGCTGCTGAATTTTCCCGCATAAGTCCCCGAAATTCATGGCAAGGGTTCAAGTCTTGCTTTTTCAATTTCGGACTATGTGTGTTACTGATTAAGGACTGGTAAAGCCTATCTGTTAAACACTAAGCTCATAACATATTTGAATATTTTAACCGGGCAAGGTTTCTGGAGAGGGTACTCCGGACCGGGCTCAGGCGCGGCGTCGCAGGCTGAAGAGACTGATTGTGATCCATGCGCACTGGATGATCGCAGATGGCAGATTGAAGCTGGCATAGAGGCTGACAAGAATCAGCGCCGAGCCGATAATATTAAGCCACAAATATTTGGGTGATATCGGCCTGATCCGTTCGGTCGTCACGAGCAAATAGGCAAGGAGTATACAGCCGACGCCGACCGTGCCGACAATGTCAAACCACAGCGTTTCCATCAATCGAAGCGGTTGTTCTTGGGAAAGCCCATCGGTGGTAGGCGTCCTGCCTGTGCGCGATTGCCAAGCCAGGTCATAAGGTCATTTTCCGTGCGTGTGCGACCTTCCTTGCCGCCCATCGTCCATGACAGCCCGCTTTCCAATTGGAAGGGCAACATATCGGAAAGCCCACCATCGCGATATTTCTGCAATGTCACCCCCTGACCCTTGGCCATACGCGGCAGGTCGGCAAGCGGCACGATCAGCAATTTGCGATTGTCGCCAATCAGCGCAAGATAGTCGTCATTTTCGGTGATTGGCCGAATACGGTGCAGTTTCGCGCCCTTTTTGAAGCTCATGACCTGACGGCCCTTGCGGGTCTCGGCAAGAATATCGTCGCTCGCCACGATGAAACCGCGCCCGTCGGATGACGCCAGCACCAGAGATGCGCCGGGCGTGTGAACAAAGACGCTGACGATGGCGGCGTCATTATCAATATCGACAAGCAACCGCAGCGGTTCGCCAAATCCACGCCCACCCGGCAATTTGTCCGCGCCTACGGTGTAAAAGCGACCGTTATCGGCAGTGATAATGATTTTTTCGGTGGTTTGTGCGTGGAAGGCATAAGCAGGGCCATCGCCTTCCTTGAACTTAAGATCGTCCACATTGTCCAGATCGATATGACCTTTCAATGCACGCGCCCAGCCCTTGGCCGAAACAACGATTGTGACGGGTTCCTTTTCGATCATCGCTTCAAGCGGGATTTCGCGTGTCGGACCAGCTTCTGCGATCTGCGTGCGGCGGCGACCGATTTCAGTGTGGGCGCCATAGGTCTCGCGCAGCGTGGCAAGGTCAGCTTTCAACCGGTCACGTTGCAACGCATCTGAATCCAGCAGCACCTTCAGTTCTTTGCGTTCGGCGCGCAGGCTTTTGTCTTCGCGCCTGATTTCCATTTCTTCAAGCCGCCGCAGACTGCGCAGGCGCATATTGAGAATGGCTTCGGCCTGCCGGTCGGTCAGCTCAAACTCCGCCATCATGACGGCCTTGGGCTCGTCTTCAGTCCGGATGATTTCGATCACCCGGTCAAGGTTGAGATAGGCGATCAAATAGCCAGCAAGCAGTTCGAGACGATCGTCGATTTTTGCCAGACGATGCCGTGTGCGGGCGCGCAAGACTTCGAACTGGTGATCAAGATAGGCGAGCAGCACTTGCGACAGGCTCATCACGCCCGGCGTCCGGGTCTTGTCGAGCACATTCATATTGAGGCTGAAACGCGTTTCAAGGTCGGTCAGGCGATAAAGACTGTCCTTAAGCACTTCGGGGTCGACGTTGCGGCTTTTTGGGACGATGACGATACGCAGGTCTTCATCGCTTTCATCGCGTACATCGTCGAGAATTGGGAGCTTTCTGTCTGCGATGAGGCTCGCAATCTGCTCGATCACCTTGGATTTCTGAACCTGAAACGGGATTTCGGTGATGACGAGCTGCCATGTGCCGACGCCGCTGCCTTTTTCGGTTTCGTCGGCAAAGCGCGCGCGGACACGTAAACTGCCGCGCCCGGTTTCATAGGCTGCGCGGATGGTGTCGGCACTTTCGACAAGCACACCGGCAGTTGCAAAATCAGGCCCCTGTACAGGGCCATGCGGCGCCATCAACCGCGCTGTGTCGGCGTCTGGTTCGTCAATCAGGATTTCGGCGGCGTCGATCAATTCCGCGACATTGTGCGAAGGGATTGATGTCGCCATGCCGACGGCAATGCCACTTGCACCATTGGCGAGCAGGTTCGGGAACAGGCCGGGAAAAACCTCCGGCTCTTCATCTTCGCCATTATAAGTCTCGCGATATTTGACGGTGCCTTCGTCAAGCCCATCCATCAGCGCGCTGGCCGCTGCTGTCAGCCGCGCCTCGGTATAGCGCATGGCCGCTGCGTTATCGCCGTCAATATTGCCGAAATTGCCCTGGCCATCGACAAGCGGGTAACGCAGCGAAAAAGACTGGGCGAGGCGAACCATCGCATCATAGACCGACTGGTCGCCGTGTGGGTGGTATTTACCGATAACATCACCGACGACCCGGGCGCATTTTTTATAGCCTGCGCCAGGATCGAGCTTCAAAAGCCGCATCGCCCATAGCAATCGCCTGTGCACGGGCTTTAATCCATCACGAACATCGGGCAGCGAACGTGCGGTGATCGTCGAGAGCGCATAGACCAGATAACGCTGTGAGAGCGCATCGCTGAACGGGGTTTCGATGATGTTGGAATCGGGGTCGAGTAAATCAGTCATGACAGGACATCTAGACCATTGCCGCGTCCGCGCAAACGCTGTCTCGTTCAGTCGGCGCCAATTCGGGAGTCGATCCGGTCTCTTGCTGTCAGCAAGTCACGTTCGCGCGGCGTGGTCAGGAGATCGCGTTCGATGAAATAGCGGGTCATTCGCAGGGCTTCGGCGACATCGCCCGTACTGCCGGTTTCACCGCTCGCCAGAAAATCAGGCAGGCGAAACAGTTTTGACGCGTAGGGGGCACCGGCTTCCGCACTGACCGCGCGTCCACTTTTTGGCGAAACAAAAGCAAGATCATGCGTCTGTTCGGTGACGGCGCAGGACGACAGGTCAAGTCCAAAGCCGAGTTCGGCAAGCAGTAGCCGTTCAAATTGTGCGAGCGCCGAAAGACTTCGCAAACGGTCGCTTTGAAGTTCAGCCAGATCGAGAACCGATCCCATGACTTCGAAAAGTCGCGGATAAGGGTGGCCTTCGGGCAAAAGCTGTGCGGCAAGCCCGGTCAACCATTCGGCAATGGCCAGCGCCAGCGCATCAAGCGACATGCCTGCGCGCGAATGTTCAAGGTCGACTTTTGCGCGCGCAAGGCTGGTGTCGTTACGGCTGTCAAGAAGGACGCGCACGACGTTGCCAATGCCAAGTATGGGCCGGGTTTTTCGCGATCTGCCGCCCGGCACATAGCCAGCGACGAGGCCGGATTCAGCGGTTAAAAAACGCACGATCGCACCGTTTTCACCGTGGGGACGGGCGCTGCAGATGATGGCGTTGGTGTCGAGGTGCATGCGCGATCTTAACGCCGATCTGCGGGGTCAGTCGACCCAGCCGAGGCCCATATCTTCATAGGTTTCGCGATTTTCTGTCCAGTCGGGCTTTACCTTGACATTAAGGAACAGGTGAACGCGGCGGCCGAGCGCGTCTTCGAGCGCATTGCGTGCTGCCTGACCGATCGATTTGATGCGGCTGCCGCCCTTGCCAAGCACGATGGCCTTTTGCGTGTCGCGCTGGACGAGGATGAGCTGGTTTATCTTGACCGAGCCGTTTTTCTGTTCTTCCCAGCTTTCGGTTTCGACCGTCGATGCGTAGGGCAGTTCTTCGTGCAGTTGGCGGTAAAGTTGTTCGCGCGTAAGCTCGGCGGCAAGCAGGCGCGTGGTGATGTTCGAGACCTGATCTTCGGGGAAGTGCCAGGGTTCTTCGGGCATCGCTGCGGCAAGCGTTGTCTTGAGGTCCGATATGCCGTCGCCGGTTTTTGATGATACCATCATGGTTTCGGCAAAGTCGATACGGCGGTTGGCTTCGGCAGCGACCGGCAGCAAGCGGTCTTTCGATGTTACGTCGACCTTGGTGATGACCAGCATTTTGGGTTCGGGGCGTTTGGAAAGCGCTTCGAGAATGGCGTCGGTATCGTCTGAAATGCCACGGCGACCATCGACGACAAGCACGATGATATCAGCGCCCGACGACCCCTCCCACGCGGCATGGACCATAGCGCGGTCAAGGCGACGGCGGGGTTGGAAAATGCCCGGCGTGTCGACGAGCATGATCTGGGTATTGCCTTCGATCGCTATGCCCATCAGGCGGGTGCGGGTGGTTTGCACCTTGGGGCTGACGATCGCGACCTTTTGGCCGACGAGTGCGTTGACGAGCGAGGATTTTCCTGCGTTCGGTGCACCAAGAACGGCAACGACACCGCAATGTTTTGGGTCGTTCACGATTGTGACTCCGCTGTCAAAAGGGCAATGGCGGCAAGCTTCTCGGCTTCCTGTTTACTCGTCCCGCTGGCTTCGGCAGGTGCAAAGCCGCGCACGGTGACCTGAACACGAAAGCGCGGATTATGGTCGGGGCCTTCGCGCCCGACGACTTCGTATTTGGGTATGGGCAGCCTGCGGCTTTGCGCCCATTCCTGAAGCGCGGATTTCGGGTCTTTTGGCGGTTCGGAATCGCGCGCGATTAGGTCCGCCCAGCCACGCCGGATGAAGGTTTCGGCCGTCGCCATGCCGCCATCGACGAAAAGCGCGCCGATCAACGCTTCGCAGACATCGCCAAGCGTATTGTCCGACTTGTGGACGCCCGATGCACGTGCGGCCCGGTCAAGGCGGATATGTTGCGACGCGCCGATGTTTCGCGCGACCTCGGCACAGGTCGCCTTGTCGACGAGCGCGGCAAAGCGGCGCGCCAGCTCGCCTTCGGCTTCATCGAATTCGCTGAATAGCCAGCCGGCGATTACACAACCAAGCACCCGGTCGCCGAGGAATTCGAGACGTTCGTAATTGCCGTCCTTGTGGCTGCCGTGGGTCAGCGCGCGGCGGACAAGGCCGATATCGGTAAAGGCATGTCCAAGCTGGTCGGACGCCCACGCCTCTATGTTCGATTCCACGTTGCGCTGCTCGATCAGAAGTCTCTCCCGATACGGTCCCAGCGTGCGGCAGTAAACCATGTCCAGGGCAGGAGCCAGCTTGCCGACCCATCGGTCGAGAAGAACATGAAGGATGCGCGGCCGACAAGGTTCTCGACGGGGACGAAGCCCATGCCTCCGGTAATGCTCGGGAAGCGGCTGTCGGCACTGTTGTCGCGATTGTCGCCCATCATGAACAAATGATTTTCGGGGACGACGAAGGGCGGCGTGTCGTCGGCTTCCCCGTCGAGCATTGTGTCGAGCACATCATAGGTGCGGCCACCGGGCAGGGTCTCCTTGTAGCGAAGATAGCGACAGGTGCGCACACCATCATCGTCGACAAAAATCTCGCCGGTCATGCAGGTCATGTTTTGGGACACGGGCGCAAGGAAGTCCGTATCGCGAGTCTTTTTGACTTCAGTGCCGTTGATGAACAGCACGCCGCCACGCATCTGGATGATATCGCCGGGAAGGCCGATGACGCGCTTGATGAAATCGGTGCGATTGTCCTGCGGTCCCTTGAAAACGGCAATGTCGCCGCGTTCCGGAAGGTTGCCCGCGATACGACCGTCAAAAATTGGCGGGCCGAGCGGAAAACTGTACCGGCTATAGCCATAGGGCCATTTCGAAACGAACAGATAGTCACCGACAAGAAGACGCGGCAGCATCGATTCCGACGGGATGTTAAAAGGCTCATAGGCAAAGGACCGCAACAGCAACGCGATCAGCACCGCGCCAAGCGTCGTTTTTACCCCTTCCTTCAAGGAGCTGAACAGTTCTTCTCCGCGCGCCTTGTGAAGGGCACGGTCGGTCTCGCTTTGCGACGTTGTCTCTGGATCGGTCATGATGGCGGCACTATTCAGCACCCCTAGGCCGTGTCAAGACAAACGCTTATGCTCGGTTGAAGTCAAAGGGGGAATAATGAGCACTCAAAACGGTTTGCGCGCGTCGGCATGGAACGCGGTTATTGAGAAAGCAAAAGCGCAAACGTCGCTCGCTGCACTGTTTGACGCCGAAGACAGACGCGCAGAGCGGCTGAGTATCGAGGTCGGGAGCGCGCTGTTCGATTTTTCAAAAACGCATCTTTCGCGCGAGGTGGCAGACGGACTGCAGGATCTGCTGAACGCATCGGATTTTGCGTCGGTACGCGCGGATCTGTTCGCCGGTAATGAAGTCAATCCGAGCGAAGGCCGCGCAGCGACCCATGCGGCTGAACGCGGTTCGGGAACGGGGGCAGCGGTTGCCGCGGCGGCAGAAACGCGCGCCAGGCACAAAGCGCTGGTCGAACGCTTTGCAGCAGGTGGCTTTGGCGAGATTCGCGATATCGTCCATATTGGTATCGGGGGGTCGGCGCTTGGCCCGGCGCTGCTCGTCGATGCGCTGGGCTATGGAAGCCGCGTAAGGTCACATTTTATTTCAAACGTCGATGGTGTGGCGCTCGAACGGGCATTGGCGCAGTGCGATCGCGCGCATACGCTTTTCGTCGTGGTGTCAAAGACCTTCACAACCGCCGAGACCATGACCAATGCGGAAAGTGCACTCGACTGGCTTGGTACTGGTGATGTGTCGCGCTTTATCGCTGTCACCGCAGCACCCGAGCGCGCCGCTATATGGGGTGTTGCAAAAGATAATATCCTTGATTTCGCCGAGACCGTTGGCGGGCGCTATTCGCTGTGGTCGGCGGTCGGCGTGACGGCGGCGCTGACCCTCGGCTGGGAAGCGTTTGAAGCCTTGCATGCCGGTGCAGCAGAGATGGACAAGCATTTTGAAAATGCGCCGGTCGAAGCGAATGCGCCTGTTATCGCGGCGATGATCGATGTGCTTTACGCATCGTTCCTGGGGGCGGAAACACGCGCGGTCTTCGCCTATGACGAACGGCTGCGTCTCTTGCCGCCATTCCTTCAGCAGCTTGAAATGGAAAGCAACGGCAAACGGGTAAGCCGTGATGGCACACCGGTCGATTACCCGACCGCCGCGATCACATGGGGTGGGACTGGCACTGATGCACAGCACGCGGTGTTTCAGTTGCTGCATCAAGGCACGCATCTTGTGCCGGTTGAATTCGTGATGGTGAAAGCGCCCGGCCACAGCCTGAAGAAAGCACATCACGACCAGTTGCTGGCCAATGCGATCGCGCAGGGCGCAGCGCTGATGCGCGGGCGCAGTTTCGAGGAGGCGCTTGCCCTGTCGCATGGCAATGCAGCACTGGCGGCGGCAAAGACATTTCCGGGGAACCGCCCGTCAGTGTCGATCCTGCTCGAAAAACTCGACCCGCGAACACTTGGTGCGCTGATCGCCTTTTACGAGCACAGAACATTTGTGGCGGCGAACCTGCTTGGCATCAACGCCTTTGACCAGATGGGTGTCGAGCTTGGCAAGGAAATGGCAAATGCCGCGCTTGCCGGAACAGCCGACGCCAACTTCGACGCGTCAAGCCGGGCGCTGCTTGCACGGATTAAGCGCTAGGTCACAGCTCCATGCCCGTGGAACCATCGTGCATCCCTCGACTATGCCCGGCATGACAGGAATTGGCGGGATGTCGCCTTTACCGTCATCCTCGACTTGATCGGGGATCCATTAGAGTACACCGCAGCACGGGATTTACGAGCATGCTGGCCAAAACATCCCGTGCGCTGCTGGCGCAAATAGATTCCCGCGTGCGCGGGAATGACAAAGCAGAGAGTTCGATAACCGAAACCTAACCGCCAAGCGCCTGATCGATGTCGGCGATGATGTCGTCAATATGTTCAAGCCCGATCGACAGACGGACATAGCCGGGCGTGACGCCGGTCGCGATCTGGTCTTCTGCGGACAATTGCGAATGCGTCGTTGATGCCGGGTGAATGGCAAGGCTGCGCGCGTCGCCGATATTGGCGACGTGGTAGAGCAGCTTCAGATTGTCGATAAAGCGCTTGCCCGCCTCAAGCCCGCCTTCAAGTTCAAACCCGACAAGGCCGCCATAGCCACCGTTCATGTAGGTGTCGGCGCGTTGGCGTTCGATCCCCGACTGTAGTGAAGGATGGATGACCCGCGTGATGCCGGCCTTGTCCTTCAGATAGGCCGCAACGGCGGTGGCGTTTTCGCACTGACGCGCCATACGCAGCGGCAATGTTTCAACGCCTTGCAAGGTATGGAAGGCATTTGTCGGCGACATTGCCGCGCCTAGATCGCGCAGCAGGATGACGCGCGCGCGCAAGACATAGGCAATTGGGCCGAGCGGTTTCGCGGCTTCCGCCCAGACGGCACCGTGATAGCTTGGGTCTGGCGTATTCAACAGCGGCTGGCGTTTGGGGAAGGCTTCCCAGTCGAAATTGCCGCCATCTATGATCGCGCCGCCAATCGATGTGCCGTGACCGCCAATATATTTGGTGGTCGAATAGACGGTGATCGCCGCGCCGTGATCAAAGGGGCGAACGAGCAATGGCGCGGCGGTATTGTCGACGATGAGCGGGATGCCAAGCCTGCGGCCGATGTCAGAAATTTCGCGTATCGGCAAAACGGCCAGTTTGGGGTTTGGCAGCGTCTCGCCATAATATGCGCGCGTGCGGTCATCGGTGGCGTTGGCAAAGGCCTGTGGATGCGATGGATCGACAAAGCGTGTTTCAATGCCAAGGTCGCGCAATGTGTTGCCGAACAGATTCCATGTGCCTCCGTAAAGGTCGGTCGAGCTGACAATATTGTCGCCCGCACGTGCAAGGTTCTGCACCGAAAATGCCGAGGCTGCCTGACCCGATGCAAGGCAAAGCGCTGCTGCGCCGCCTTCCAATGCCGCAAGCCGCTGTTCAAGAATGTCGGTCGTCGGATTGCCGATGCGTGTGTAGATGTTGCCGAGTTCCTGCAGAGCGAACAGGCTGGCCGCATGATCGGTATCGCGGAACTGGTAGGAGGTCGTCTGATAGATTGGCGGAGCGACGGCGCCAGTTGCAGGGTCGGCGCGCCATCCAGCGTGCAGGGCAAGGGTTTCGGCATGCAACTTGCGGTCGGTCATCGGGCGTCTCCACAGTTAAAGGCATGACTTTATTATAGCCAAACCTGCTTTTGCTCCATGAAGAATATTATTCTTCCAAACGCCAGACGCTTGGAATGCGTCCCTCCCAATCGTCATTCCCGACTTGATCGGGAATCCATTTGCGTTCTCAGCACGTGCGATGGTGTCAGTCTTCCAATGACCGGTGAAACGGCAC
>JBFKAE010000112.1:0-10614 GCA_041621755.1 Sphingomonadaceae bacterium
ATGTGCTTTTGAACATCGAAGCGCCCGCTCCCATCGTGCAGGAGCTGGAACGCCAGATTTCGATCAACGAAGACGTTATCCGTTATCAGACAATCCGAGTCGACGAACTGGAAAAAGAACCGTCAGCGATGATGCGCAAATCAGATCGCGACTCACGCCCGCGTCAACGCCGCGAACAGCGCGACGCTTAAGCGATAAGGAAGAAAAGATATGGGACGCCCCTTTTTCCGCCGCCGCAAATCCTGCCCGTTCGCACGGGCTGATGCGCCGAAGATCGACTATAAAGATGTACGCTTGCTGCAGGGCTTCGTGTCCGAGCGCGGCAAGATCGTACCAAGCCGCATCACTGCGGTTTCCGCAAAAAAACAGCGCGAGCTGGCCAAGGCGATCAAACGCGCCCGCCATCTCGGCCTGCTGCCGTTCCTCGTACGCTAAGGGAGATTGAATCATGGCTATGCATGTCATTCTGCTTGAACGCGTCGAAAAGCTCGGCGGCATTGGCGACGTGGTTTCGGTGAAGCCGGGCTATGCCCGCAACTTCCTGCTGCCACGCGGCAAGGCGCTGCGCGCGAACGATGCCAACAAGGCAAAGTTCGAAGCCGACCGCGGGCGGATCGAAAAAGAAAACGCCGAGAAACGCGTTGTCGCCGAATCCGATGGCAAGTCGATCGAGGGCAAGAAAATCGTCCTTATCCGTCAGGCATCGGACGCCGGTCAGCTTTACGGCTCGGTCGCAGCCCGCGACATCGCCGAAGCGTTGAGCACTGACGGCGCCAGCATCACCAAGAATCAGGTGATCCTGAGCGCGCCGATCAAAACGCTTGGTCTGCACAAGGTGCGCATCCAGCTTCACCCCGAAGTTGCAGTTGAAATCGAAGCCAACGTCGCCCGCTCGGATGACGAAGCCGATCTTCAGGCGCAGGGTGTCGATGTGCTTGCCGACATGTTCGAAAAAGACGTCAGCGGCTTTACCGAAGAACGCGATGCCAGCCTCGAACCCGGCGAATTTGCCGAAGAGGCAGGCGAAGCCGATGCAGACACTGCCGAAGGCGAAGAGCCAGCCGCAGCCTGAACGGGCTTTACCGTCAAAATATCAGGGCCGCGCAGCAATATTGCCGCGCGGCCCTTTTTCTATGGCGAAAGCCCGCTTACAACAGACGGCCTATGCCTGATCTTTTTGCATCCGACGATCCGCAAGACGCTGTCCCAACCACAGCGCCGCTCGCCGAACGCCTGCGCCCGCGCACGCTGGCCGATGTCGTCGGGCAAGACCATCTGACCGGCGCCGAAGGCGCAATCGGTCGCATGGTCGCGGCGGGGAAGCTTTCCAGCATCATTTTCTGGGGACCGCCGGGCACGGGCAAAACCACGATCGCGCGCCTGCTCGCCGATGCCGTGGGATTACGCTTCGCATCCATTTCGGCAGTTTTTTCAGGCGTCGCCGACCTCAAGAAAATCTTTGCAGAGGCGCGCGAATATGCACGCACAGGCAAGAAAACGCTGCTTTTCGTTGACGAAATTCACCGCTTCAACCGCGCGCAGCAGGACGGCTTCCTGCCCTATGTCGAGGACGGCACCGTCACGCTGGTCGGCGCGACGACGGAAAACCCCAGCTTTGAACTCAATGCCGCGTTGCTGTCGCGCTGTCAGGTGCTGCTCGTCAATCGCCTCGACGAAGCCGCGCTGGCCAAATTGCTGGACCGCGCCGAAGCCGATATCGGCCATAAACTGCCGCTGACCTCCGACGCCCGTACCGCGCTGATCGGCTCATCGGATGGTGACGGGCGCTTCCTGCTCAATCAGGTCGAAACCCTGATGTCGATCGGCATTGAAAAGCCGCTTGAACCGGCGGACCTGCGTGACCTGCTTCACCGCCGCCTGGCGGTTTACGACAAGGACCGCGAGGGCCATTACAATCTGATTTCCGCACTGCACAAATCGCTGCGTGGGTCCGATCCGCAGGCAGCGCTTTACTATCTTGCGCGGATGCTGACCGCTGGTGAAGAACCGCTCTACGTGCTGCGCCGTATCGTGCGGTTTGCGTCCGAAGATATCGGCCTTGCTGACCCGAATGCGCTCGTCCAATGCCTTGCAGCAAAGGATGCTTATGACTTTCTGGGGTCCCCCGAAGGCGAACTCGCCATCGTTCAGGCCTGTCTCTATTGCGCCACCGCACCCAAGTCGAACGCCGCATACAAGGCACAGAAATTTGCGTGGAAGTCGGCCAGGGAAACAGGCTCTCTGATGCCGCCGCAAAACATATTAAACGCCCCTACCCGCCTGATGAAGGACATTGGTTACGGCAAGAACTATGCCTATGACCACGACAGTGACGAGGGGTTTTCGGGCGCCAATTACTGGCCCGACGCGATGTCTCCGCAAACCTATTACACGCCAACCGACCGCGGTTTTGAAAAGCGCGTGGCGGAACGGCTCGCATATTGGGACGAACGCCGCCAGCATCCGAAATAGATCTGTGGTCTCAACTCTCCCCGGTGATTGGTTGATATTTTTGTGTTTTTCGCATGAAAAGTGCATAATATCGTAGTTGATCCCGCTGGGGAGGATCGTAGCACAGGGTTCGAAACTATGAACGTTGATACGCGTGAATCGCTCGTTTATGCGCAGGAACTGATCGGATTTTGGGGTCCGCGCATCCTTGCCGCTGTCCTGATATTGGTCGTAACGCACTTTGTCGCCAAAGGCGCAAAATGGGCGCTTGCCCGACTGATCGACCGCATTCCCTTCCTGAAACGCCATGCAGAAGAGGCAAAATCCGGCGACGCCACGCTCGGCGTGCAACTCGGTACGCTTGCCTATTGGATCATCTGGCTGGTCGGCCTCGTGCTTGCCTTGCAACCGCTTGACCTGTCGGACGTTGTCGCGCCCGTCACCGGCCTGACACAGGAAGTATTTGCCTATATCCCGCAAATCCTTGGCGCAGCCGTCATCTTTTTCATCGGCCTTGTCCTCGCGCGTATCGTTCGCCGCGTGGTCGAAACAGCCATTTCGACGATCAACATCGACAATCTCGCGCAAAAAGCCGGTATGGCCGAAGCAAGCAACGTCAGCGACCGCGGCAGCATAGGCCGCGCGCTTGGCATCATCGCCTTCGTGCTTGTTATCATACCCGTCTCGATCGCAGCATTGGAAGCGCTTGGCATTTCGACGATCACCGACCCTGCCGTGCGCCTGCTTGATACGGTGCTCGCCTCGGTACCGCGGGTGATCACTGCCGGCATCATACTCAGCCTGGCGTTTTTCATCGGCAAATGGGTCGCGAATTTGACCGAACAGGTGCTACACGCAACCGGCATGGACGACGCTGTCGCCGGGCTTGGGGCGTTTCCTGCAACCGTCAAGGCGTCAAAAGCCGCAGGCGTTATCGCGCTCACCGCAATCATGCTCTTTGCCGCTGTTGAAGCGACGCGGGCGCTGCAATTTGCCGAAGTCTCGATCATGCTGGTTCAGGTTGTCGAGCTTGGTGGCAAGGTATTGTTCGGCAGTGTCATCATCGTTGTCGGCGTCATGCTTGCCAATATTATCGCAAAGGCGATTGCAGGATCGACGGGCGAGACCGGCTTTGCACCATCGATCGCAAAATACGCCATAGTCGCTCTGGCAACGGCGATGGGGCTGCGTTTCATGGGGCTGGCAAATGACATCGTCAATCTCGCTTTCGCTCTGATCCTTGGCTCTGCAGCCGTCGCGGCAGCAATCGCCTTTGGCATTGGTGGCCGCGAGACCGCCCATCAGCTGTTGCAAAAATGGCTGAACGATCTGGACGAACGCAAATAAATGGCGCGCTCGGGGCGGACATATTCTGTCCGCCCCGAATGCACGAAGGCTGGACCTTGGGCATGGCTTAGGCCATGAGACGCGGTCATGGTCACACAGTTTATCGCAGTTGGAATTGGCGGCGCTTTCGGCGCGATGCTGCGGCATGGCGTGGGGATCGTCACACTGCGTCTGCTCGGGCCGAATTTCCCGTGGGGAACGCTTAGCGTCAATGTCATCGGCGGCTTCCTGATGGGATTGCTCGTTGCGATATTGACCGCACGTGGCGGCGATCAGACCGTACGGCTTTTGCTTGGCGTCGGGCTGCTTGGCGGCTTTACGACCTTTTCGGCATTCGCACTCGACGCGGCCAATATGATTGAACGTGGCGCGATTTTCACAGCCATTGGCTATGCCTGCATATCCGTCATCGCATCGATTGGCGCACTTTACCTTGGAAAGGCTCTATTGTGAGCAGCGATCCCGCCAACGTCAGACAATTCACTGTCGATGCCGATGATGATGGCATCCGGCTTGACCGCTGGTTCAAGCGCCATTTGCCCGAGACAAGTTTCAATGTCGTATCGCGCTGGGCGCGCACCGGACAGATCCGGGTCGATGGCAAGCGCGCCAAGCCCGCCGACCGCATTGAACAGGGTCAGGTGATCCGCGTGCCACCCGCGGACGCCGCAGCCCCGACCACGATGTCGGTAAAAAAAGAACGCCCGACTTTGTCCGACGACGAAATCGAATTCGCGCAAAGCCTTGTCATTTACAAGGACGCACACGCCATCGTCATCAACAAGCCCGCAGGCCTTGCAACGCAGGGCGGCACCAAGATGCACGCGCATGTCGATGGCTTGCTTGATGCCTTGAAATTCGACCGCGACGACCGGCCAAAGCTCGTTCATCGGCTCGACAAGGATACAAGCGGTGTGCTGTTGATCGCCCGGTCGGCACGCGCCGCTGCGCATTTTTCGAAATCATTCTCCGGCCGCACCGCACGCAAGCTCTATTGGGCGATCGTCATGGACGTCCCCGACATCAAGGACGGCATGATCGAACTGCCGCTCGCCAAGCAACCCGGCACTGGCGGCGAGAAAATGTATGTCGATGAAATTGGGGGCCAGCGCGCCGTCAGCCGTTATCGCCTTATCGAACGCGCAGGCAATCGTGCCGCGTGGCTTGAAATGCAGCCGCTGACCGGCCGCACGCACCAGTTGCGCGTCCATGCCGCCGCCATCGGCCATCCCATAGTCGGCGACGTGAAATATGGTGGCAAGACCGCGCTCCTGACCGGCGGGGTCAGCCGCAAACTCCACCTCCACGCGCGGCGACTGGTTATCGACCTGCCCGATGGTGGCACGCTCGACATCAAGGCGGATCCCGCGCCGCATTTCGCCGAAAGCCTCGAAACCATCGGCTTTGACCCGTTGATCGGCGACCTGCCGCTTGAAGAGGAAATCCACGACCCCGACGCAGAAGCCCGCCGCGCAAAGCACAAGGCCCGCGACGCCCGCCGGGAACGCCGCGACAACCAGCGCGCCCGCCGTGGTGCCGGACGGAACCAGACAGGCCGACGCCGATGAAGGGGCTTGCGACATGACCACGCGGCTTGCCATTTTCGATTGCGACGGCACGCTTGTCGACAGTCAGGCCAATATCATCCGCGCGATGGAGGACTGCTTCAACAAGCACAGGCTCGATACGCCCGATCGCCACGCCGTGCGCCGTGTCGTTGGCCTGTCGCTTGAAGAGGCGATGAAAATCTTGCTGCCCGACGCGGACGACGATTTCCACGTGACGCTCGCGGACGATTACAAACTGGCCTTTCAAGGCCTGCGTTCAAACGGTGGATTGCAATCCGAACCGCTTTATCCCGGTGTGCGCGAAGGCCTGTTGCGGCTTGAACGTCATGGCTATTTGCTCGGCGTCGCGACCGGCAAATCGGATCGCGGCCTTGCACTGACTTTGGCGCATCACGAACTGCACGGGCGCTTTGTGACGCTGCAAACCGCCGACCGTCACCCGTCAAAGCCGCATCCCTCGATGATCGAGACCGCAATCGCGGAGACCGGCGCTGCATCGTCATTGACATGCATGATCGGCGATACCGTTTTCGATATCGAAATGGCGCGCGCGGCCAATGTCGATGCGCTTGGCGTTTCGTGGGGCTATCACGACCCCGTCGAACTGACCGCATCGGGCGCGGGGCATGTGTTTGATGATTTTACCACGCTGATCGACCATCTGATTGCCCAATGACCATAAAGCCACCGACCGAAGCCGAATGGAAACGGCGCTGGATATTGCTCAACACGCTGCGCATTGGCGGCGTCGTGCTTGCGCTTTTGGGACTGTTGATCTGGCGGCGCGGCCTTGGCGGTTTTCAGGACGAGCTGATCGGGCAGGTCATGCTGGTGCTCGGCGCGGTTGAAACGTTTCTCGTGCCCATCCTGTTCTCCCGCATCTGGAAATCACGCGACAGGGATCTGCTGTGAAGCGCTTTTACAAGACCGCGACGGCGGTTCGCGACAATGATCATTGGGCAATCGAACTGGACGGACGTGCGGTCAAAACACCTGCACGCAACGCGTTGTTGCTGCCGACGGATGCACTTGCCGCCGCCATCGCCGATGAATGGAATGGGCAGGGCGAGAAGATCGACCCGGCTTCGATGCCGCTGACCGGGCTTGCGAATGCTGCGATCGATCACGTCATGAACGGTGACCGCCGCGCCTTTGTCGCTGGCATCGCTGTCTTTGGAGAAAGCGACCTTGTCTGCTATCGCACCGACACTCCCGCAGACCTTGCCGCGCGGCAGGCAGCGGCGTGGGATCCGCTGATCGGCTTTGTCGCACGGCGTTATGATGCGACGCTCGCCACCACCGCCTCGATCCTCCACACCGCACAGCCCCCCGCATCACTCGAACGCCTGCGCGCAGCGCTTGACGCGCAAAGCGATTTCGCGCTGGCCGCGATGCAGCCTCTGACAACGATTTCAGGTTCGCTTGTCATCGCGTTGGCGCTGGCAGACGGTGAAATCGATGCGCCAAGCGCCTTTACCGCCGGTCATATTGACGAGCTGTACCAGGCCGAAAAATGGGGCGACGACGCCGAAGCGCGCGATGTACGCGAAAAGCGGCAGGCCGCGTTCAATCACGCAGCCCGTTTTCTCAGCCTTTTATGAATTCGGTGCGCGGTACGAACCAACGCGCGAGAATATAGCCCGCCACCATCAGGCTGATAAAATCGGCCGCGCCGACATAAAGCGCATTGGCCCAGTCGGTCGCATACCAGATCGGCTCGCCCCAGCGCGCAAAGATCATCGAGATTACCGCCACCCAGAATACCAATGTCATGCGCTCGCCAAGCTCGTTCAGCCGGTCCCGGACGCCCCACAATAGCAGTCCAAGCAGAAACGCCGTGGCGGCCATGTGTATGAAACCTTTCAGCATGACCATCGCATCAAACGGCGCGCCGCCTTCCATATTGACCTTGATCAGCGCGCGTGGCCCGGCCTCTCCCGCCGCGATCAGCGCCGGATCGTTCTGGCTGAATGGAAGATAATATGTGCCCGATGATGGCAGCGTTTTCAGCGCCTCCTGAACCTGAAGCTGCGCCTCTGGTGATGCGGTCTTTTCGCCCAGTTGCATCAGCGGCGTTCCATAAAACACCCATCCCAACAAAAACATAGCGACAGCCGCAACAAGCGCACCGATTGCCAAACGACCCATAATAGCCTCCCACCCCGGATCCGGCGAAGGTCTCCCAAGCACTTCGCCTTGCCATTTCCCCTACCATAAAATAACGGAACTGCCGATTCTCATATGGTGACACGGGTGCCCTCACACTGCTAAGCGGTGCGGCAGATTCGAAACGGTACAGGGTAAATCTTATGCAAAAGGTCTTGGCGGAACTCGAACGGCGGCGCGAAGCTGCTCGTATGGGTGGCGGGCAAAAGCGTATTGATGCGCAACATACAAAAGGTCGGCTCACTGCGCGCGAACGTCTCGAAATTTTGCTCGATCCCAACAGCTTTGAAGAACTCGACATGTATGTCGAACATAATTGCGTCGATTTCGATATGCAGGACACCATCATCCCCGGTGATGGCGTCGTCACCGGCTCGGGCACCATCAATGGCCGCCTCGTTTACGTGTTCAGTCAGGATTTCACCGTCTTTGGCGGATCGCTGTCCGAACGCCATGCCGAAAAAATCTGCAAGGTCATGGATACGGCGATGAAAGTCGGCGCGCCCGTCATCGGCCTGAACGATTCAGGCGGCGCACGTATTCAGGAAGGTGTCGCATCGCTTGGCGGCTATGCCGAGGTTTTCCAGCGCAACATTCTGGCAAGCGGCGTCATCCCGCAGATCAGCCTGATCATGGGGCCATGCGCGGGCGGTGCTGTCTACAGCCCGGCCATGACCGACTTCATCTTCATGGTGAAGGATTCAAGCTACATGTTCGTCACCGGACCCGATGTCGTCAAAACCGTGACCAACGAAGTCGTGACCCAGGACGAACTTGGTGGTGCGATCACGCACACGACAAAATCCGGCGTTGCTGATGTTGCGATGGAAGATGATGTCGATGCGCTTCTGCGGACGCGTGATTTCTTCGACTTCCTGCCATTGAACAATCGCCAGCCCGCGCCGTTCCGGCCAAGCGACGATGATCCCGAGCGCATCGAGATGAGCCTCGACACGCTCATCCCCGACAGCGCCAACAAGCCCTATGACATGCACGAGCTGATCCGAAAGGTCGTCGATGAAGGCGACTTCTTCGAACTGCAGCCCAAGCACGCCGCCAACATCATCGTCGGCTTCGGCCGGGTCGAAGGCTCGACCGTCGGCATCGTCGCCAACCAGCCGATGGTGCTTGCCGGTTGTCTCGACAATGCCAGCTCGAAAAAGGCTGCGCGCTTTGTCCGCTTCTGTGATGCGTTCAGCATCCCCATCGTGACCTTCGTCGACGTGCCCGGCTTCCTGCCCGGTACTGCGCAGGAGCATAACGGCATCATCAAGCACGGCGCGAAGCTTCTCTTTGCCTATGGCGAAGCCACCGTTCCCAAAATCACCGTCATCACCCGCAAAGCCTATGGCGGCGCGTACGATGTCATGGCCTCCAAGCATTTGCGCGGCGATCTGAACTATGCGTGGCCGACGGCGGAAATTGCCGTCATGGGCGCGAAGGGCGCGGTCGAAATCATTTTCCGCAACGATATTGGCGATGCGGACAAGATCGCCGCCAAGACGCGCGAATATGAAGACCGTTTCGCCAATCCTTTTGTTGCTGCAGCAAAAGGATTTATAGACGAAGTCATCATGCCGCATTCAACGCGCAAGCGAATTGCCGTGGGCCTTCGCAAGCTCCGCACCAAGAGCCTCGAAAACCCGTGGAAAAAACACGACAACATTCCGCTCTAGCAAAGGCCTGTCATGAACATTGAAACCCCTATCGGCAGCGTCCGCAACGATTGGACCCGCGACGAGATCGCGGCGCTGTTCGAGCGCCCGTTCCTCGACCTGCTGCTTGACGCACAATTGCTGCATCGCCGTCACTTCAAAGCCAATGGCGTACAGGCCTGCCAGCTTTTGTCGATCAAGACCGGCGGCTGCCCCGAAGATTGCGGCTATTGCTCGCAAAGCGCGTTTGCAAAGTCAGGCGTCAAGGCTGAAAAGCTAATGAATGCGGAGGCCGTGATCGCCGAAGCCCGCGCCGCGCGTGACAAAGGCGCAAGCCGCTTTTGCATGGGCGCAGCCTGGCGCGATTTGAAGGATCGCGATGTTCCGGCCGTTGCTGAAATGGTGAAGGGCGTCAAGGATCTGGGCCTAGAGACCTGTATGACGCTTGGCATGATTACGGGCGATCAGGCCAAGGCGCTCGCCGACGCTGGCCTTGATTATTATAATCACAATATCGACACCTCCCCCGAACATTATGGCGAGGTCATCACCACGCGCACCTTTGCAGAACGCCTCGACACGCTGAGCGAGGTCCGCAACGCCGGTATGAACGTCTGCTGCGGCGGCATTGTCGGCATGGGCGAAACCCGCGCCGACCGCATCGGCTTCATCCACGCGCTTGCAACGCTGCCTGCACACCCTGAAAGTGTGCCCGTGAACGCGCTCGTCCCGGTAAAAGGGACCGCGCTTGGCGACAAATTGCTCGCTGGCGACAATGCCGAAATCGATGGCATCGAATTCGTCCGAACCGTTGCGGTCGCGCGTCTTACCATGCCGCAATCCGTCGTTCGCCTGTCAGCCGGTCGCGAATCCATGTCGGGCGAACTGCAAGCGCTCGCGTTCATGGCGGGCGCGAATTCGATCTTCATGGGCGACAAGCTTCTCACCGCACCCAATGCCGGTGATGACAGCGATGCTGTGCTGTTCGATCGGCTTGGCCTTCAGGCGCTCGACCCGGAAGCGCTCGAAACCGTCTAGGTCCAAGGACGTTCGCGGTACCATTTTGTGATGATGTATTTGACGCCGCGACGGACTTTCATGCCGTGATGTAGTGTCGATGGGTTTGGCGCCCCATCGCTGCGGCGGTTGTTCCACGCCACCAGCTTTCCGGTCTCGGGCTTGATGATTTTGTCGATCGCCTTGAAGCGCGTCGCGCCACCGGCTTCTGGAGCATTAAGATACACCATCGCTGTCCATGTCCGCTGTCCAGAAACTGCGCAATATTTCTGATAATCCACGCCATCCGGTTCAAAATAGTCGGTGTGCTGTTTGAATTCCTGCCCCACGGCATAGCGCTGCCCCTGCATGGTCTCGCCAAATTCAGGGGCAATATTGAGAAAAGTGGCAAGTTTTGCATCAATCGCGGC
>JBFKAE010000113.1:0-10612 GCA_041621755.1 Sphingomonadaceae bacterium
CCATTCGACTTCGATCATTGTGGAGGCTCCGCTTGTTTGTATGGGCTGCGTTCGGGAGCGACCTAACAGGCACATAAGGCGATGGCAACAGGTGTCCCTTATGTCGATATCGGCTGATCGAAAGACCGTCCGCGTCTGACCACGCAGGTCTGTGCTTTCAGACCATAATGGACAACCTGTCGCGAGGGTTTGTTGCGGTTGTCGGACTAATTCATCTACTAGTATGAAAATAAGTTTATAACATTACAATGGCTTGAATGAATTATTGGCCACGGATGCCCATTTTGGATTGCTGGAATATCGGTTCCACAATTGTCCTAACTATCTTTTACACTAAAGATGGGGGTGGTTAAATAAGAACAAACCTAAAACATAAATCCAAAAGGAGGGGAGTATGACGAAATTCACGTCGATCAGCCGAGCTACAAACCGTGCAGGCATATCGAAATTCCAGGCGTCGGCTGCAGCAGGGGCGATGGCTGCGGTCTGGCTGATTTCTGCTCCGGTTCAGGCGCAATCCGCAGAAACGGCAGCACCTGCCGAGGCGACGGACACTTATTCCCAACTCTCCGATATCATTGTTACCGCGCGTAAGCGCGAGGAAAGCGCGCAAAGCACGCCGCTATCGATCAGCGCGATTTCGGATGAACAGCTCAACACTATGAAAATTGTGCAGATTGAAGGGCTGACGCAGCTCGCGCCAAGCTTGCGCGTGACGCAGGCCAGTGGCAGCGGCAACTCTCCTGCGATTTATATTCGCGGTATCGGCACACTTTCGACCGCGCTTTATGTCGAGCCTTCTGTTGGTGTCTATGTTGACGGCGTCTATACGCCACGGCCAAGCGGCAACACATTCGACCTTCCTGATATCTCCAGCATCGAAGTCTTGCGTGGTCCGCAAGGTACGCTTTTTGGTCGGAACACGACCGGTGGTGCGATTTCGCTGACAACCCGCAACCCGACCGAGGAATCGGGCGTAAAGTTCGACGCATCATATGGTTCGCATGACGAAATCACGGCTTCAAGCGTTCTGCAGCTCGGCCGTATTGGCAATTCGCCATTTATGGTGAAGCTGTCGGCGCAGACCCACTCGCGCGATGGCTGGGTGGAAACGCCGGGCTATTCGCAGTCGAAATGGGGCGGTGCGCTCAACAGTCAGGGCCTTGGTGCTGCCATCCGCGGCGAATTGGGTGATGTGACTGTCGACTTGCGTGGACGCTATAACCACATCGTCTCCCACACGAGTTGGGAGCCGGTCACGGCAACGGCGGTTGGCCGCGCTTATTATCAGGGATCTGCCGCAGCATTTGGCCCGCCGCCATTCCTGATTGGTGAAGAGGTCCGCGATTTTTCCTATCGCGATCCGCGCACCGATTCCAAATCGACGGTGGAAACCTATGGCGCGGTGCTGGCGCTTGAATATGAAGCCAGCGATGCCTTCACCATCAAGTCGATCACCGGCTATAACAATATCGATCAGAATCTGAACGGTAACCTTGGTGGTGGCTGGACCAATGGTTTTGTCCTTAACCCGACTGTGCCCGGGCAGAACATCGAACAAGTGACCTATCACGTTACCAGAGGCAATCCTGGTACGCAGAAGCAGTGGACGCAGGAGCTTCAGCTGCTTGGCGATCTAGGGGATTTCAACTACTTGGTTGGTCTCTATTATTACAACGAAAAAGTCACGGAAACGATCGACACGCTCCTCTATATTCCGCTCTCGCCGAGTGCGGCTTTGAGGCTGGACCGGGTGACGAGCTATGCGGTTGATTCTGAATCGATTGCCGGTTTTGCGCAGATCGGGTGGAAGCCTTCTGCTGCAGATGGCAAGCTCGAAATTGTTGGTGGCATCCGTTATACGCGTGATGACAAGTCGCTCGATAACACCTCGACCGCGACGACATTCTCCACCAGCACCACAACCCAAGTGCGTAGCGATGATTGGGATAATCTTGGCTGGATGGGGTCGGTCAGTTATCAGGCTTCGGATGATGTATTGGTCTATGCCCGTGCGGCGTCGGCATACCGGTCGGGCGGTTACAATGCACCTTCAGTTGGCGCGGATCCATTTGATCCCGAAACAGCGACAAGTTATGAACTTGGCCTGAAATCCCAGTTTCTGGATAATCGTGCACGTTTGAACGTAGCCCTCTACCAGACCGATTATGACGACCTGCAGGTCAACGGTTATAATCTCAACACCAACACCAATGCGCTGACGAATGCCGGTAAAGCCCGTTATCGTGGGTTTGAAGTTGAAGGTCAGGCAGTGCTGGGTGACCTGCGCATTGACGGTAATGTCGGCTACGTCGATCCGAAGTATAAGGAATACATCCTTGGCGTCGGTGGCGTTCCGACCAACGTTGCAGATACTGCCCGTTTCGCCAATGTGCCAAAATGGACATATCATATTGGCGCGCAGTATCAGATCGACGCGGGCGAGACCGGAAAGTTCACCTTGCGTGGTGACTATTCGGGTCAGGGCACTGCACCGACCTATACGACACAGGCAGCAAACACGACCACCATTCCGCTCTATGGCAAGCATGAAAATGTCAGTGCGCGCCTGATGTGGGAAGGTGATCTTGGCGGACGTCGTGTGACGGCGCAGGTCTTTGGTGAAAACCTTACGGACAATCGTCCGGCGACCTTCGTGATCGACTTCGGCAACCTCATGACCGCGTCCTATAACCGTCCACGGCGCTATGGCGTTGCGCTCGGGTTTGAATTCTAGACCTCGGATAAACCGTGTAATGAAGGGGGTGGTTTGGAGACAATCCACCCCTTTTTTTGTCTGAAAAAGAGTAAGAAAATTGAAGAGCTTAGAACAACTTTCCCGCCTTGACGGTAAAATTGCCATTGTTACCGGCGCGGCATCGGGAATTGGACGGGCGGTCGCAGCGCATCTGCATGCCGCAGGCGCGCAATTGATCCTGATGGATATTTCGGCAGAGGGTCTTGCCGAAACCGCTTCTGCGCTTGTCGGCAGTCGTGTTGTCGCCGCCGACATTGCCGATTGGGATGCGCTGGCGGACGCGGTCACTTTGGCACTTGCCGGAGATACGCCCGATATATTGGTGAACGCCGCCGGAATATTCCCGTCATGCGCGACGCTCGATATTGAAGAAGCGCAATGGGATCGGCTGCTGGATATCAATTTGAAGGGCACGGTGCGCCTGTCACAGATTGTAGGCGCGACGATGCGCGAGGGCGGGCGCGGTGGCGCCATCGTCAATATTGGATCGATTCAAGGTCATCGTCCGACGACCGGGAAACTGGCTTATGCCGCTTCGAAAGCCGCTGTTGAGAATGTCACCAAGGTGATGGCGCGTGAATTCAGCGCTTTTGGTGTTCGCGTGAACGCCGTTTCCCCCGGACCGGTGCTGACCGAAGCTGCGCGTGCGCGCATTGCGGAAATCACGCAACTTCCCGAAGCTGAGCGGCCAAAGGGACGGATGCCTGATATGCTGCCTGTCGGGCGTTTTGGCGAACCCGATGATATCGCCCGGATTGTGCATTTTCTGGCGAGCCCAGCAGCGGCTTTTGTGACGGGCGCGATATGGGTGGCCGACGGTGGTGCGACGCTCGATTGATCAAAAGCGATTGCTGCATCGTCAATGATGCAGCTTTGGCAAGGCCGGGATGCCGTATCTCGAACGGGCAATTGGCGTCGGTGATGCTAGTCTGAGATAATAAAATTGAGGGAGAGTGATAATGGCAAGCCTGTCGGCCCCAGTAGATGAAGATCCGGCTGAATCACCGGCAAAGCAATTGGCTCCCTGGCGCCGCTATCTGGTCATTCTCTTCCTGCTGACGGGTGGCATCAAATCGTCGCTCGCCTTTACCACAGTCGTTCCAGCGCTACAGCTGATCGCGGAAGAATTCAGCGGCTCGGCAGATGCGGTTTTGAGCGCGCAATTCCTTGTCACGCTCGCGCCGATCGGCATGGCCATCGCGGGGCTTCTGGCCGGTGTGCTGGTCACAACGACAAATTTGCGCGGCATGATGTTCCTCAGCCTTGGCGTTTGTACGGTGGCCGGGTTGATGCAATTGGTGCTGGCCAATTATTTCATGTTGCTCGGCAGCCGTTTCATTCTTGGCTTCAGCGCGGTGATTGCCGATGTCGCAATGACCAGCATATTGGCGGCCCAGTTTACCGGAACGATGCGATCAAAGCTGATCGGCTATCGCCACGCCATATCGTCAATTGGCACGGTGTCGACGATGTTGCTCGGCGGTTGGCTGGCACAGCATTTTGGTTGGCGTGCGCCAGCGTGGATGTTCCTGTTTCCTGGCCTGCTGCTCATCATTGCGGTTGCGGCCTTTCACAAGCCGATTGTCATTGAGCGTCCCACAGCGCCCGAAGAGCGCTTTTCGGTGTGGCAGCTTTGGCCCTTGTTTCTGCTGTCGCTGATCATGTCGATTGGCCACACAATGCCATCGTTCCAGATGCCGTTTCTACTGAAGGACAACGGTATTACGAGTGCCGTTCTGGTGTCGCGTGTGCCAGCCTTGAGTGCAGGTGTGTCGATCACCGCGGCCTTTGCCTTCGGCCTTGTTTATGCGCGGTTTGGCGTTTGGACGCTGGTCATGGCGGCAGTGTTGATGGGTGTTGGATTTGTCGGGGCCGGGTTCGCGACATCCTATGAAATGATACTGGGTTTTGTCGTGATCGAAGGCATTGGCGCGGGTTGGACGATGCCGTTCTTCTTGATGCGGGTGCTCGACAAGGTTGACGAAGTGCAACGCAATTACGCGATCGGACTCGTCTCCACCTCGCTGTTCCTCGGACATTTCCTCAATCCGATTGTGACCGCGCCCGTGCGGCTGAATTATGGGATTCATGCGACCTTCATCACCGTCGGGCTGGCGCTTATCTTTGTCGCCACACTGATCGGTCTCTGGTCAGTCGTATTCCGCAATTCGAAACGCGCAATATAGGAGAAAAGCGCAAGCGGAGGCCATTGACAGACCCATCTATTGTTGCAATCATATAAAGGATAGATGAGAGTGTCTGATAAAGGCTGACGGTCCGACACATTGTCCGTCGCTGATCCGGATTTACAGAAAGTATTCGTATGCTTGACAAGAAACTATCGATCGATGCCATTGTCGGAGAACTCCGCGACGGCATGACGATCGCCATTGGCGGATGGGCGACACGGCGCAAGCCGATGGCGCTGGTCCGTGCAATCGCGCGGTCGGATCTGAAGGATATGACTATCATTGCTTATGGCGGGCCGGACGTCGGCATGCTTGCCAGCAGTGGTAAAATCGGGCGCCTGATTTTTGCGTTCGTGTCGATGGACCACATTCCTATTGAGCCGCATTTCAAACAGGCGCGTCAGTCTGGTCTTGATGTTTGGGAACTTGACGAGGGGATGCTGCATTGGGGGCTGCGCGCCGCCGCAATGCGATTGCCATTCCTGCCAACAAGGGTGGGTATTGGCACCGCCATTGCCGAAAATCCACGCCTTCGCATGATTACCAGTCCGTATGAGGACAGCGAAAAACTGATCGCGATGCCGGCAATCCGCCCGGATGTCGCGCTGTTGCATGTGCATCGTGCCGATGAAAAGGGCAATGTGCTTACGTTGTCGACCGATCCGTTTTTCGACGAGTTGATGGCACGCGCAGCGACACGTACCTTTGTGACGACAGAAAAACTGGTTTCGACGGCAGAGCTTGATCTGCCTGCCAATGCGCGTTTCCATCTGGTCGAGCGGAGTCTGATCACCGGCGTTGCCGAGGCACCGCTGGGCGCGCATCCGACGAGCGCCGCGCCTGACTATCAACTCGACCTTGCACATCTGAAGACCTACGCGGCTGCCGCTGGCGAGGGCTGGGACGATTACAAGCGCGATTATGTCGATCTTGCCGAAGCTGATTACCAGCAGGCAGTCGGTGGCGCGGATGCCATTCGCGCAATTTCTGCGCCGGTTTATTAAGGGGAGGGGCGCTGATGTCCGAAGTAAACGCTACACTCGCCGAATTGCTCATCGTCGCCTGTGCCGAGGTCTGGCGCGACGACCCGGAATGGCTGGCGACCGGCATCACGCCGATCCCGCGTCTGGGTGCGAGTCTTGCCAAAATGACGTTCAATCCACGGCTGATGATTACCGACGCGGAAAATATGCTGCTTGAAGACCCGGTTCCGCTTGGGCCGCGTGCTGCAGAGCCTGTCGCCGAAGGCTGGGCACCCTATATGCGCACGTTCGACAATCTGTGGGGCGGGCGACGTCATGCGCTGGTCGCGCCGGTACAGATCGACCGTTTCGGACAGACCAATATCAGCGCTATCGGCGATCATGCCGCGCCCAAGGTGGCCCTGCTTGGTGCGCGCGGTTTTCCCGGCAACAGCATCAGCCATCCCAACAGCTATTTCATTGCGCAGCATAACACGCGTTCGCTGGTTGCAGGTGAAGTCGACTATGTTTGTTCGCTCGGCTATAATCCGGCACGCTGGCCTGACAGGCGCAAGCCTGAATTTCTCGACTTGCGCCGGATCATAACCAATTTGTGCGTCATGGATTTTGGCGGCCCGGACCACGCGATCCGGCTGGTTTCACTGCACCCTGGTGTCAGTGTCGATGCGGTCATCGAAAATACCGGCTTCGACGTTCTAGTGCCTGATCATCTGCCAGAGACGCCGATGCCGACGGATGAAGAGCTTGCCGTTATTCGTACGCTCGATCCGCATAATATCAGGGCGTCCGTTATCAAGGGAAATCCGCCTGCGGCACGCGCGGCTTGAAGGAGGGAGAGCCACGATGAGCACGACCGAGATTACATACGAAACCGACGAGCCGGTATTGTACGACGTGGGTGAGGACGGCGTTGCCTGGGTCACCATGAACCGGCCGCGCTATAATAATGCGCAGAACAGCCAGATGACCTACGCGCTTGATGCCGCGTTCCGGCGGGCAATTGACGACGAGGCTGTGAAGGTCATCGTGCTTGGCGGCACTGGCAAGCATTTTTCGGCAGGCCATGATATCGGCACGCCGGGACGCGACGTCGACCGTAGCTTCGACCGCGCGCATCTGGTACCCGATCATGTCGGCAAGCCGGGTGCGGAGTTTCTTTATACGCGCGAACAGGAAGTCTATCTCGGCATGTGCCGCCGCTGGCGCGATATGTCGAAGCCGACGATTGCGATGGTGCAGGGCGGATGCATTGCGGGCGGGCTGATGCTGGCCTGGGTCTGCGACCTGATCGTGGCGTCGGACGATGCGTTTTTTCAGGACCCCGTCGCGCGGATGATGGGCATTCCGGGCGTTGAATATTTCGCCCATGCCTATGAACTTCCACCGCGCGTTGCCAAGGAATTCCTGCTGCTTGGCGAGCGTATGAGCGCCGAACGGGCCTATGGCTTTGGCATGGTCAACAAAATTGCATCGCGCGATGACTTGCGCGCAGCGACGGCGGAAATGGCGGGCAAGCTTGCCAAGCAGACATCGCTTGGCATGTGGCTGACCAAGCAGGCCGTCAACCATGTTGAAGACGTAAGCGGCAAGCGTACGGCGATGGATGCGGTCTATCACATGCACCACTTTGCGCATGCGCAGAATGATCTGACCACCGGGCACAGCCTTGCGGGCGTGACGGGTAAAAGCGCTGCTGCGGACAATAAGGGATCAGGCGATGGCTGATCCGCTCGCCACGCCGCTGACGAAACTGCTCGGTTGTCGCCTGCCGGTCATCCAGACCGCGATGGGCTGGATTGCCGAGCCGGTTCTCGTGGCGGCGACAGCAAATGCAGGTGGATTTGGCTTCCTTGGTGCTGCGGTGATGCGGCCCGACGAGGCCGAGGCCAAGATCGCCGAGCTGCGACGGCTGACGACGCAGCGCTTTGGCGTCAATTTTCATATGTTCCAGCCCGGTGCTGAAAAGCTTGTCGACATCATACTTGCCAATCGCGATCAGGTGCGCGCGGTCAGTTTCGGGCGTGGCCCCGATGCCGCGATGATCCGGCGTTTCAAGGACGCAGGCATAATATGCGTTCCAACCGTTGGCGCGCTGAAACACGCGCTGAAGATGCAGGAACTGGGCGTCGACATGCTGGTCGTGCAGGGTGGCGAGGGTGGTGGTCATACCGGTTCTGTCGCCTCGACCATTTTGTTGCCGCAGGTCATCGATGCCGTCGACCTGCCTGTGGTTGCAGCAGGCGGTTTCGCCGATGGTCGTGGTCTGGTAGCGGCGCTTGCCTATGGCGCCGTCGGTATTGCGATGGGCACACGTTTTTTGATGACGAGCGACAGTCCGGTGCCATCCAATATCAAGAACCGTTATGTCGGTGCGACGACAAATACTATCGAGGTCACCGACGCGATTGACGGTTTGCCGCAACGTATGATCATCAATGCAGCCTATCGCCGCCTGACGCGTGGTGGTGCGCTTGCTTCGTGGCTGTCGGCAGTCTCTGCGGGTCTTGCGATGAAGCGCGAAACCGGCGCATCCTTTACGCAATTGCTGCGCGCGGCCGCCGGTATGCGTTCGCATGGCGGGTTAAGCTGGTCGCAGGCGATGCGCGCGGCGGCTGCGCCGCATCTTATCCAGCGCGCGGTGGTCGGCGGCGATGGCGATGGTGGTCTGATGGCCACGGGCCTTGTCGCCGGACGGCTTGAGACTTTGCCAAGCGTTGGTGAACTGCTTGGGCAAATCGAAACAGATGCGCGGGCGCGGCTCGACGTCTTGTCACAGTCCGACACAACGAAAAGGGAAAGCGCCTGATGCCGATCAAAACGCACATTGCTGACCGTATCGGCGAAATCATTCTTGATCATCCGCCTGTGAATGCACTCGACAGTGCGGGCTGGAACGAGGTGCCGGACTTTATCGAGGACATGGGCCGCAACCCGCAAGTGAATTGCGTGCTGATCCGCGCGGAAGGCCGCGGCTTTTGCGGCGGCGTCGATATCAAGGAGATGCAGGCGCATCCCGAGCGGATCGTCCAGCTCAATCGCGGTAATTACCGGACGTTCAAAGCTGTGCGCGCGTGTGAAGTGCCGGTGGTGACGGCGGTGCACGGCTTTGTCATTGGTTCGGGGATCGGGATTTGCGGTGCGTCCGATGTGGTGATCGCGTCCGACGATGCTTTCTTTTCATTGCCCGAGGTCGACCGCGGCGCGATGGGCGGGGCAAGCCATTTGCTGCGTATGTTCCCGCTGCAAAAAGTCCGCGCGGCATTTTTCACGGCAGGCAGAATTGACGCTGCGGAAGCCTATCGGCTGGGCGCGGTTGAAAAGGTCGTGTCGCGCGATCGTCTGGAAGCCGAAGCCCGCGAATTTTGCGCCATCATTGCCGCCAAAAGTCGCAAGGCGCTGGTCACTGCAAAAGAGGCTCTGAACGGCATTGAACCGCGCGATGTCGATCACGGCTATCGCTTCGAACAGGGCTTCACGCTTGAAATGTACCTGCACGAAGACAGTCAAAAGGCGCGCGATGCTTTCGTCAAGGATGGCAAGAAAGCGGATTATTGACGATGGATCTGAACTACACTCCTGCTGAACAGGCGTTCCGTGCCGAGGTCCGCGCATGGCTTGCCGCGAATGTACCGGAAAAGCCGTTGGCGGACTTTGATTCAAGTCGCGAAGGTTTTGAAGCGCACCGCGAATGGGAGCGCACGCTGCACAGTGGCGGATGGGGCATGGTGACATGGCCCGAAGCCTATGGTGGCCGGGGACTTGATCTTATTCGCTGGCTGATCTTCGAAGAGGAATATTATCGTGCGGGCGCGCCGCTGCGGGTCAATCAGAACGGCATATTCCTGCTTGGCCCGACCTTGATGGAGTATGGCACCGACGCGCAAAAGGCGCGCTTCCTGCCTGCTATGGCATCGGGCGATGAAGTCTGGGCGCAAGCCTGGTCCGAGCCGACCGCGGGCAGCGACCTTGCCGGTGTCCGCGCGACAGCCGTGCGTGATGGCGATGACTATGTTTTGTCGGGCCACAAGATCTGGTCGTCGCGCGGTGTTTATGCCGACTGGGCGTTCGGTCTGTTTCGTGCGCCGGGCAGCGAACGGCACAAGGGGCTGTCGCTGATCCTGTTTCCGCTCGATGCGAAGGGGGTTGAGGTCCAGCCGATCCGACGTCTTGACGGCAAGCCGGTTTTTGCCGAACTGTTTCTCGACAATGTCCGCGTTCCGGTTGGCAATCGTCTTGGTGACGAGGGGCAGGGCTGGGCCGTCTGCATGTCGACAGCGGGCTTTGAGCGTGGGTTGATGCTGCGTAGCCCCGCGCGCTTTCAGGTTGCTGCTGCAAAGCTCGTCGAGCTTTACCAAAACCGGGCCGAACAGGTTGATCCGTCGGTCGGGGCTTCCGTGATGCAGGCGTGGATGGATGCCGACGCTTATGCCTTGTCTATCTATGCGACGGCGAGCCGGTTGATCGCGGGCGGTGACATCGGCCCGGAAACCAGCACCAACAAGATATTCTGGTCCGAACTCGACCTTGATCTGCACCGTACGGCGCTGTCACTGCTGGGTGCGGAGGCCGAGCTGACCGCGGCCGCGCCCGATGCTTCGGCGGATATTGACGGCTGGCTCGACGGCTATGTCTTTTCGCTCGCCGGGCCGATCTATGCTGGCGCGAACGAGATCCAGCGCAAC
>JBFKAE010000114.1:0-10566 GCA_041621755.1 Sphingomonadaceae bacterium
CTTCGAGGTGGCGACGCCCGACGAAGCCCGTGAACTTCTGGCCCTTCAAGGGCACAGCAGAGATCGGTAGGGCTGCCGATCCTGTGCGAACATCACAGTCCGATTTCTAGGTGATTCCCTATGCGATTGATGAAATTCAAAAAGAACGAGACGATCGGCCTTGCCGTCCAGCAGAATGACGGCTGGCTCGACCTCTCCGGAACCGCGCTGCCCGACGACGTCGCGGCGCTGCTGCGGGTGGCGGTGTTGCCACGAGCGATGAAACCGACTTGCCGAGCCGCGCCTTTGCTGCACGTGATAATCCACCATGACGCTTCTCCTGCAGACGGTAGGCGAGGCCCAGGCGCAGCAGGTCGGGTGGCAGCTTTGGTGGTGCAGCCTTATAGAGACGCTGCCAGTGCTCACGCAGTTCCGTGCTCGACATTGCAGCAATGTCGTCGAGGCTGAGTGTGCGTCTTGGCACCGGCCTATGTCCCAGACTCGGGGGTCTCCAGTCTGTAAGCCATGACCCCGTCGCGGCGTTCTATACGGGTGATGATCTGCCCGGATTTGCGCATATGCGAGAGATGGCCGTGGAGACTGTGCGACTGCCAGCCGGTCGTTGCCATCAGATCTTGCATGCTGGCACCGGACTTGCGGCGGAGTAACTTGCGCATGATCTCGGTCTTGGTCGGGCCAAAGGCAAGCGGGGCCTTGGGATGTTCGGTATCAATGTTATTTACAGGCGTCTTTGACATGTTCGGGTCTCCTTTATCGTGGAGGCCCATGTTCGGGCGCTCCTACGACCCGAAGGCCCGGAGATCGGCAGATCCAGGCCAGCCAAGGTGCCCGCATCAGGCGACTCGGTGTCGACACTAGCGCTCCTCGTGGTGTGCAAGTCCAGTCCTGTCTTAACATATTGTAACACAGTCATAATATACTCTCACCAACCCCGCAAAATGGTTCTGGACTGCATGGGCGCAGATACGCATAGCTCGGCGTGAAGGAGGTGTTCATGCCGATCGATCGCGAAACCGCTCATCAGGATCTTGCCGCTCTCAGCGTTGCCGCCGCAGAGCTGATCGAGGATGTGCACACCGATCTCGTGATGACGCTGCCCGAAACGGCGCAGAGTCATGCCGCACGGGTGGTTCAGCTCAAGAAGCTGGTCGAGGGACTCCAGAGGTTGCTGGAGGCTGCGCAGGCGCTCGTCGATCAACAGGAAAGTTAAGGCCGATATCCACCAAACCTAACCGAGTTTTTCACAAAGAATGAACCGCCCTGAGGGGGCTAGTCGATAAATACCAAAATGAAGCTAGTAGAGACGATGATCTATGCTATTAAATTCGTTATTTTATTCGTTCGATGATTGCGGTGCCCATTGTCGAGGTTTCAACAGGAATGCTATCTTTATCACTTAGCAGGTCCGGCGTACGATAGCCATCATCCAGAGCTAAACTTACAGCTTTTTCAATCTTTTCGGCGAGATCGGGTCTGCCAAGCTGAAGCCGAAGAGCCATAGCGAGGCTGAGTATTGTTGCGCACGGATTGGCGAGACCCAACCCGGCTATATCGGGCGCTGAACCATGAATGGGTTCATAAAGGCCAGGCGTGTCAGGCACACCGAGCGCTGCCGAAGGCAGCATTCCTAACGACCCAGTAAGCATTGCCGCGGCATCTGATAACAGGTCGCCAAACAAGTTGTCTGTCACTATAACATCAAATTGTTTTGGTGCGCGCACAAGTTGCATAGCACAGTTGTCAGAATACATATGACTAAGTTTGACACTTGGAAATTCTTCATTTCCTATACGCTGAACCTCTTCACGCCATAGTAGTCCAGATTCCATAACGTTGGATTTATCGACAGAACACAATTTTCCAGTCCGGCTCTGGGCAAGTTTGAAAGCGGTACGCGCGATTCTTTCAATTTCGGACGTGGTGTATACTTGGGTGTTGACACCGCGCCGCTGTCCGTCCGGAAGGTTTTCGATGCCGCGCGGCTCTCCAAAATAGATCCCTCCAATAAGCTCACGCACGAAAATCAGGTCCAGCCCTTCCACGAATTCACGCTTGAGACTTGACGCATTGGCCAGTGCAGGGAAGCAAACTGCCGGTCGCAAATTAGCATAAAGATTCAAACCCGAACGTAAATTGAGTAGACCTTGTTCAGGTCTAAGGTGGTAGTCGATTTTACTCCACTGTGGTCCACCAACTGAACCCATGAGCACGACATCACAAGCTTTCGCTTTTGTTAGCGTAGCATCTGTCATTGGCACTCCGTGCGCTTCAATGGAGGCACCTCCGATAAGGCCACGGTGAATAGTCGCATCGAGTGAATATGCTTCATTAAGAAGATCAATAATTCTCTCAGATTGAGCAAGTACTTCTGGACCAATCCCATCTCCTGGCAAGAGCAAAATATTATTCATGCGCAGTTTTCCTCCAAATAATACAATGATCCAGATCAGATAGTTAGTAATATTGATTTATCATCGTTCTTATTAAGTTTTTGGCGATGACGATTTGCTGGATCTGAGTTGTGCCCTCGTATATTCGGTAAAGGCGGGCATCCCGAAAAAAACGCTCTGCGTCATATTCTTTCAAATAGCCTGCACCGCCGTGGATCTGAACCACCCGGTCGGCAACCCGTCCGCACATTTCGGATGCGAACATCTTCGTACAGCTCGCTTCGACGGTAGCTGACTTACCTATATCCACGCGCTTTGTAGCGTCGGAAATCATGCATTCGGCGGCGTAGATGTCCGCCTTTGAATCTGCAATCATTGCCTGAATCAACTGAAAATTGCTGATTGGTTCGCCGAAGGCTTTGCGTTCCAAGGCGTAATGCAATCCGCAGTCGAGAATGCGTGCGGCATAGCCAGTAGCGGCGGCGGCCACGGACAGTCGTCCATTATCAAGCGATTGCATCGCCGTGACGAAACCCCTTCCTTCTACCCCGCCCAGCAATGCGTCGAGCGGAACTTTTACGTCTTCAAGAATTACGTCAGCGATTTGTGAACCCGTCTGCCCCATTTTTTCGTCTGGTGAGCCGATTGTTACTCCGGGCAGATCGGCGGGTACAAGGAAAGCACTGACATGCGCATTTTTGGGGAGATTCTCAGGACATGTGCGTGCCATGACAAGCACGAGATTGGCAAAGGGTGCATTCGTGATGTAGCGTTTTGTTCCATTGAGAACATAGTGGTTATCCACACGTTGGGCCTGTGTTCTAAGCGCAGCGCTGTCCGATCCACTATCGGGCTCGGTAAGAGCGAAAGCTGCAATTTCGCCTTGAGCAAGCCGGGGCAGCCACTCGGCCTTCTGGGCTTCTGTGCCATTTTTGACTAGTGCAGAGGTGGTTATTCCGACATTGATTGCCACAATCGAACGATACGCAGGGCTCGCCCAGCTGAGTTCGCGGATCGTTTCGATATATTGACTGACGTTCATTCCTGCACCGCCATACTCAACTGGCGTTGTGATTCCGAACAGGCCCATATCGCGCATTTCTTTCAGTATGTCTTCAGGCACGCGGTTGAGTTTGATGACCTGATTTTCGGCTGGCACGAGTCGTTCGCGCACGAAACGCTTTAGTTGTTCGATGAAGGCTTCGAAGACGTCCGCGTCCATTCCCTGGTCAGGCATCGGCCAAACCCACGATCGCGATGGAGGAGACATTCTGGTTCGGCATGCCGCCGAGATTGTGGCTGAGCGCGAAAATTGGCTGTTCCTTGCGCTGCCTCTCGCCAGCGCGACCGAGTAGCTGCAGGTAATTCTCGTATAACATCCGGATGCCCGAGGCACCGATCGGATGGCCGAAGCATTTGAGGCCACCGTCGATCTGGCAGGGAAGCTGGCCGTCAGCGTCGAAGAATCCGTCGAGCACGTCTTTCCAGCCTTGACCTTCATCGGAGATATGGAGGTCCTCCATTGTCACCAGTTCAGTAATCGAGAAGCAGTCGTGGACTTCAAGCAGACTCAACTGCTTACGCGGATTGGTTATCCCGGCCTCCTCATAGGCGCGGGTCGCGGCAACGCGGGTCGTGTGAAAATAACTGCCATTCCAGCCTGATCCCTGCATTTCCCAACCGTTTGACGAACAGATTTGCAGCGCCTTCACCGTTACGATATCGGTCTTACCGAGGCTCCTGGCGATCTCGGGCGTTGTCACGATAGCGCAGGCCGCGCCATCCGAGACCCCGCAGCAATCGTACAAGCCCAGTGGCTCGGCGATCATAGGCGCGTTGAGCACTTGGTCCATTGTTACCTCATTGCGCAGGTGAGCCTTGGGGTTCTTCGACCCGTTAGCGTGGCTCTTCACCGAGACATGCGCCATCGCGCGCTTAAGATCGTCCTTCGAGATTCCATGTTCTGCGCGATAGGCGGCGGCTAGTTGCGCGAAGTTGCCAGGCGCTGAACCTGTAATGCCGATCATATCGTGCATCGTACCGCGCGTACGAACCGGAAGTCCGCCATAGCCGGTGTCTTTGAGCTTTTCGGCGCCCATGGCGAGCGCGATGTCCGCTGCGCCGCTCGCGACGGCATAGACTGCACCACGGAAGCTCTCGGTTCCGCTCGCGCAGTAATTCTCGACCTTGGTGACGCCGATATCGTTGAGCCTCAGTGCTATCGAGAGCGGGATACCCGAGGGGCCAATGTTGACCGCGTCGAAAGCTGCACCTAGCCAGGCGGCGTCGATCTGAGACGTTTCGATCCCAGCGTCAGCAATGGCCTCCTCGTAGGCCTCGAGCATCAGCTGGTCCTCGTCTTTGTCCCAGTGCTCGCCGAATTTGGCGCAGCCCATACCGAGGATCGCCACCTTATTCTTGATTCCGCGGGCCATGCCGGTTCCTCCTTTCGTGCGCCGCCTAAAAGGCTGGCGCCGCCTTCCAGAAATAGCGCCGGAAATGGCGCAACTCGTCGATCGCCTTAATGCGGAACATCATCCGCATCTTGTCGCCGACCTCAATCGCTTTGGGATCGACATCCGCGAATTCGGCCATCATCCGCCCGCCGCCCTCAAACTCGATATTGCCGTAGCAGTTCGGCGGATCGGGCGAGTAGGTCAAACTGTCCGCAGTATAGGTCATAATCGTCGCTGATACCTCGGCGAGCGGATAATCCTCTTGCGTACGGATTGCATGGTCGTTTGGATTGACGCTGATCTCGGACTTCGGGAACTGGATCGTTCCGGTCTTTGTGCACCGACCGCCAACAAGCGCGAGCACCGCCTTGCGGTTCCGCCAGAGTGAGGTCAACGGCTGCTTCTGGTCGTGTTCGGCGCGCATGCCGCGGTCGAGGTCGATCAGGTTACGGAAGAAGAGATATTTCATGTAATTGCTGTCTTCACGTCGCCGTGCAAGCCAGCCCGAGACACCGAGACGGGGTTTCATCGAGCTGATCGCAGCGGTCGCCTCGAACAGCAATATGTCGCAACCCTGGCCGAAACTTGTGAGAAGGATCTTCTCGCCGGGCTTGGCGCTTTCGAGTGCGTGGGCGAGCATCAGCGTTGGATGCGCAGCGCCGGAATGTCCAAGTGTCGCACCCAGCGTATCGGCGATGGCCTTTTCGGCGATACCGGTCTTTTTTGCGAGCAGCTCGGGCACTTTGCGAACGGCGACAGGGACGATGAAACGATCAATGGCACTGCCCTCGACGCCGAATTTATCGAGTGCTTCGATGATCGCAGTGCTCATCAGCTTTGCGAAGCCTTCGTCGCGGATCCAGCGCGACTCCCAGTCATAATCGTGCGACTGATTGGACTCGCGGAAATGATCGACGAAATCGGCGGTTACGCTGTGAGAGCCGATGAGATTGGCGATTAACTCCCCCTGACCAACAAGGATGGCCGCCGCTGCGTCGCCCGACAGCATCTCGCGTTCAGAGGCCGGACGGGGCATGAGGCGTTCGGCGGCGCAGTGGAGGACCGTTTCGCCCGTTGCTGCAGTTTGCAGAGCAGCGATCAGCGACGATGTTCCCGCGCGCATGCTGCCCGCCACATCCATTGCTCCCGTGGCATCCGCCAAGTTGAGCGCTTCCTTTACGATGCCGGCATTCTGCCGGTCGGCAAAAACATGCGTCGTCGAAGCAAGCCAGACGGCATCGACCGCGTTGCGGTCGTACCCTTCGAGGCAGTCGCGTGCCGCTTCGACGGCCATCGTAACAACGTCCTCATCCCATGAGGCCACGGCCTTTTCACCACGCGCAAGCCCGCCGAGGCTACCGGCAAACCAGCCGTTTGCAGCATGGATTGCTGCGCGTTGAAGCCGTCTCATCGGAATATAGGCACCAAAACCCAGAATGCCTGTGTTATTTGTCATAAAAACTCCGCATAGCCATGGGTGAGCACGATGACGTCACGCTCTGTCACTTTTGAGCGGAAGGCGGCTCTGCCGTCGCCTTCGTGCCAGATTTCCGTTGCGATCGTTTCGCCCGGATAGACGGGCGACGAGAAGCGCGCGTCCATACGCCTGAGTCGCGCAGGATTGTTGTCGCACAGCGCCTTCAACAGCGCGCGCCCCGCGACACCATAGGTGCAAAGACCATGGAGGATCGGTCGGTCAAAGCCCGCCGCCTTTGCGACCTCCGGATCAATATGAAGTGGGTTATAGTCGCCGGACAGGCGATAGACCGCCGCTTGATTATGGGTGGTTGTTAATGTGATGACCTCGTCGGGAGCGCGGTCGTCAGGTACTAAGTGCGGTGCGGGTGGTTTCCCCTGAGAGCCGCCATGCCCGCCATTCCCTCGCAGGAAGGTGTTCGTGGTCGTGGTTGCCAAAAGGGTGTTCGTCTCCTCGTCGATGATACGTCGCACAACATGTGCGATCGAGCCTTTGGCTGCACCTTTGTCGTATATCGCTTCAATCTTTGTTTCGCTACGAAGCATTGCTTTAACGGGTAGCGGGACATGTAATTCCGTAAATTGCTCGCCGTGAAGAACGCGCTTCCAATCGATGCCTAGCTCTGGCTTTTGCCACAGGAAGCCAGGATAGGCCATGACGACGGCCATGGTAGGCAGGGCGCTCAGTCCTTCCTCGTAAACATAGGCGAGTTCGTCGGCTCCGACACCAAGAGCATAAAGGATGGTGTCGCGCTTCGTGAGCGTCTGACGTACAATGATCGGCTCCATAGCAAGGATTTTTTCTGGATCGAAGGGCATAGTCTAAATCGGGTCCCAGCTAAAAACGTCGGCCGAACGCTCCATCGCTGCAAAGCTGGACCTGAAGGCTGGAAGCAGGTCGCTGGCGATGTTTTCTGCGGTCCATCCATCTGAACGGTGCATCGAACGGATCGGGCGGGGTTTGTTGAACAGAAAAATTTCATTCTTACGGACTGCGAATATCTGATTGGTGACTTCTTGTGACGCATCCGAGGCTAGAAAGACGACGAGCGGAGCGATCTTGTCCGCCGACATCGACTTCATGCGTTCGATCCGTTCACGTTCCTTCTCGTCAGACGGCGGAATTGTCGCAATGAGGCGGCTCCAAGCGAATGGCGCGATGCAGTTGGAACGTACACCCGAGCGTGCCATGTCGAGTGCTATCGACTGGGAGAGCCCGACGATGCCCATCTTTGCGGCTGAATAATTGGCTTGACCGAAATTACCGATCAGTCCTGAAGTCGAAGTGAAATGAATGAGACTGCCAGACCCTTGATCTTTGAAGTAGGGAGTGGCGGCCTTGGAGAGATTGAAACTGCCATTGAGGTGTACGTCGATAACCTGCTTCCAATCCATATGGCTCATCTTGTGCCAAATTCGATCACGTAAAATGCCAGCATTGTTGACGATGGCATCGATCCTGCCAAACTGTTGCACAGCGTCCTCAACGATAGAGGTAGCGTCAGCTGCATCGGCGACGTTCGCAAAATTTGCATAAGCCTTGCCGCCAGCTGCTTGGATGTCACGCACCGTTTCGGAAGCGGGCGTGTTATCTGCCCCCTCACCTTCGGCAGACCCACCAAAATCATTGACGATTACGAATGCGCCTTCTTTGGCACAAAGCAACGCGATTTCACGGCCTATACCGCGGCCAGCTCCGGTTACGGCGACTGCCTTGCCTGTAAGCATCGACATTAATTTTTCCTTTGGAAATTGCTAGATGACTATCAATATATTCTACCGGCTCGATAAAGTGGGCCCGTCTACACTGGGTTCACCGCAATCAATCAAGCCCAACGCGTCTATGGCTATTTGGAGTATTGCAGGCCGACTCTCATCGAGGAGTCAATCCGATGGACAGCCCATCGACAAAACGTGGTCATCTTGCCCATCGGGTTCAGCGACAAAATTGTTGAGTTTGACATATCGGACATCCTTCGTGCCAGAGTCATAGTTAGAAACCGCGGTATTCCCCGCCATCGACGAGCAGATTTTGGCCAGTTATGAATCCGGCCAGGTTGCTTGCCAGAAAGGCACAATAATTGCCGACATCCATCGTGGTACCAATACGTCCGGCCGGGATTTGATCGCTGAACGACCGAAGAGCTTGCGCGGGGTCCTCGTTCAACGAGGCAGCATATGAACGTAGCCGATCGGTGTCGATTTTGCCGGGGAGAAGATTGTTGATCGTGATACCAAAGCGCGCGACATCTCGAGACAACCCCGCAATGACTCCAGAGAGGCCGGTTCTAGCCCCATTGGACAGATCAAGATTTGGCAATGAAGATTTAACAGAAGAGGAGGTTATGTTAATTATGCGGCCCCATCCTTGATTTTTCATATGCCCAATTGTCGATTTGATGAGCATTATAGGTGCGATCATGGTACTATCGAGCGCTTTGCGCCAATCTTGCGCTTCGAAAGTCTCCCAGGATCCGGTCGGCGGGCCTGCGGAATTGTTGACGAGAATGTCTGGAGAGGGGCATGCTCTTAGCAGTTCTTGTTGTCCATCTTGCGCCGTCGCATCCGCAACTATGCACTCAATGGGATTGCCGGTTTTATTGCTAATATCGTCAGCGGCTTCATATAATTGCTCTCTACGCCGTCCATTAATAAAGACCTTTGCTCCTTCATGGGACAGGGCAATTGCGCATGCCTTTCCGATACCTGCGCTCGAACCGCATACCATTGCTACTTTACCTTCAATTCCCAGCTTCATAACATGTTCACCCTGTCCGCAAGTCGAGTTGGACGATTCGAGGATAGATTTCATTTTTGAAGTGCTCGGCACCCTCTTGATAACGGGGCCAAGAAAGTAGAACTCCATCCAGCCCAATATCGCTGAGCCCTGCAAGAGCATCTGCGATTTCGTCCGCTGATCCAATCAGTGGAACACCTCCACCGGCAACCAGCTGTTCTTGTATTCTTCGAAAATCTTCTTCAGGGGTTGGCGGCGAAAATATGCCGCGGGCATTTATTTGTCCTTTGGCGCCCTCCCAGTCCCCGACTTCGTGGACATAATGATGGTAAAATGCCTCGGCTTCCTTATGTGTCTCGCCGTGCACCACATAGGCCCATGTCCAAATTTGAAGAGTACGACCGAACTCCTCCCAAGCAAGCTTGCGATAGTTTGATATCTCCGCTTTCAATTGATCAAGTGGCTTGGGAGCAAGAAAGGCCATGTCGCAATATCGGGCTGCGAAACGTCGCCCCGTTTCGGATGTGCCGGCATTCATAATGGGTGGAAACGGTTTGGTGATCGGTTTCGGATCCAGAAAACCTCCTGCCACTGTGTAATATTGTCCATCGAAGTCAAGTGTTCCGGGCTCGCTCCATAAGCGCTGGATAATTTCAAGCCATTCGGCTGCTTGATGATAACGTTTGGAGTGATCAAGCAGTGACGTGCCGAACATCTCCATTTGACTGTCCCAACCGCAGACAACATTGAGAGCAAAGCGCCCCCCGGTGACATGGTCGATCGTCGCCCCCTGTTTGGCTGCCAGGATCGGGTGAATAGTCGGCACGTGGGAGGTTGAAAAGACCGCTGAATGTTCTGTGATTGCGCCGATGGCAGCTGCCCAAGTGTAAGATTCAAAGCTCGACCCGCCATGATCGGTTGTGCCGCCAAAACCCCGCCATCGCCCCAATGGGACAAGAGCCTCGAACATCATGTTATCAGTGATGCAGGCGATCGCGCTGGTCGATGCCCATGTAGCTTCAGCGCGTCCTTTGACCGACGACTTGATCGTGCCGCCATCGACATTGGTTGCAAATGTTCCCAGCTTCAGTCGGTTGGCACTATACAGCGCATTTCCGTTTTCAGCGAGTGACTCGGCCCGTTTGTCAGTACGTATCATCTAGCGCAAACCAGCCTGAATCAGCATTGGATTGATTTCCTTGGAGAAGCGGGAAATGCCTCTGTGGAACTGAGGCCATGTCAGCAATACGCCATCAAGTCCCAGATCTGCGAGTTTGGACAAACCGTCCACAATCTGGTTGGCATCACCGATCAAAGGATAGCCTGTGCCCCCCGCAATGAACCTTTCCATAAGAATTTTGTGCGCGGCTTCATCCATAGGCGGTGATTCAAGGCCTATAGACTTTAAACGGGCTTTGGCTCCTTCCCAATCGCCCTTATCGAAGACATAATGATTGTAGAATGATTGGGCATCTTTCTCAGTATCTCCTTGGACAATGAAAGCATA
>JBFKAE010000115.1:0-10489 GCA_041621755.1 Sphingomonadaceae bacterium
CGATCTATTTCTTCGACCCCGACGGACATCGTATCGAGCTTGCCTGTGATATCGGTACGCGGGAACAATATGACGAACTTGCCCGCGTAGCGCCGCTGATGCTCGAGGAATGGAGCCGGACCAAAAAAGCACCGCGCCACGCCGACTGGCTGCACAAGGACCCGGCGGCATGAAGCTCGCCAGCCTGCAGCAGGGCCGGGATGGTCGTCTTGTCGTGGTGTCGGACGATCTTGCGCATTGTGCTGATGCGATAGAGGTCGCGCCGACTTTGCAAGCGGCGCTTGATGATTGGTCGCAAACCCTGCCCAAGCTCAAAGCGCTGGCCGCCGATCTGGCAAGCGGGGCGATCACCGGTATGCCGTTTGACGAGGGCAAGGTCGCAGCACCCCTGCCGCGGGCCTATCAATGGGCGGATGGATCGGCCTATGTGAACCACGTCGCACTTGTTCGTCAGGCGCGCGGGGCCGAGATGCCCGAAAGTTTCTGGCATGATCCGCTCGTCTATCAGGGCGGGTCGGACGGCTTCCTCGCACCGCACGGCCCGATTCCGCTTACCGACGAGCATTGGGGCTGTGATATGGAGGCCGAAGTCGTCGTCGTGACAGGCGATGTGCCGCAGGGGGTTTCCCGCAAGGCGGCGCTTGATCTGATCGTGCTGGTCGGGCTCGTCAACGATGTCTCGTTGCGTAACCTCATTCCGGCTGAACTCGCCAAGGGCTTCGGCTTTTACCAGTCCAAACCTGCAAGCGCGTTCTCGCCTGTGTTCGTGACGCCCGATGCACTCGGGGCGAACTGGCGTGATGGTAAGTTGCGTGGCGTACTCAATGTCGACTTGAATGACCGACCGTTCGGTCGCGCCGATGCCGGTGTCGACATGACCTTTGACTTTGGCACGCTGATTGCGCACCTCGCGAAGACGCGGTCGCTGACGGCGGGTACGATCATCGGTTCAGGCACGGTCTCCAACCGCGACACGGATGGTGGTCCCGGTCGGCCTGTCGCGCAAGGCGGGCTTGGCTATAGCTGTATCGCCGAACTGCGCATGGTGGAGGCCATTGCGAGCGGCAAGCCGCGAACGCGTTTTCTTGCGCACGGCGACACTGTTCGCATCTGGATGAACGATGCCAAGGGCAGGCCCATTTTTGGCAGCATCAACCAGACTGTCATGCTGAATCGCTAAAAGCACTCCGTCGCGCGCCGGGGTCTATTCGCTTTCAAACAGCAGGACCGGCGTTTCGATCAATCTTTTCAGGGCCTGAATGTAGCTTGCTGCATCCCAACCATCGACCACGCGATGATCGCAACTGATCGAAATATTCATCAGCTTGCGCTTGGCAATGCGTTCTCCGCCCATGTCATCGGGAACGAACATCGGGCGTTCAACAATCCGGTTGGGACCGATGATGGCGACTTCGGGGCGGTTGATGACGGGCGTGGTCGCAACGCCGCCAAGCGCTCCAAGCGATGTGATCGTGATGGTCGATCCTGAAAGCTCTTCACTTGTGGCGGTGCCGTTTCGCGCGGCTTCAGCCAGGCGGCGGATTTCATGCGCAAGCTGCCACAGGTTCCTGTCCTGCGCGTCGCGGATGACAGGCACCATCAGCCCCGCGTCGGTCTGGGTCGCCATGCCGAGATGCACCGCACCGTGCCGCGTGACGATACCGGCTTCATCATCATAACGTGCATTCAGCATCGGGAATGCGGGTAATGTCTGGCAAATCGCCCGGATCAACAGCGGCAGCATGGTCAGTTTCGGCCGGTCGCCATGTGCGTTATTGAGCTGTGCACGCGTCTGCTCCAACGTGGTGACGTCGCATTCCTCGACATAGGTGAAATGGGGGATATTGCGTTTCGATGCCGCCATATTCTCGGCAATGCGACGGCGCATCCCGATCACCTTGATTTGCTCGTCGTCGCGCTTGCCGCCAGCGGCGCGCCATGCGCCATGATAGGAAAGATAAGCGTCAAGGTCGGCATGACGGATACGTTTGTTTTGTGAGGGCTGGATATCGGCCAGATTAATGCCAAGATCATGCGCGCGGGCGCGGACGGCCGGGCTTGCCATTATGGGGGCTTTTGTTGCGCGACCCACCTGCGATGGTTCTTCTGAAGGCTTTGCCGCTGCTTCTGTTGGAACAGTTGCGGCCTGTGCTGGCGCAGGTGACGCTGTTTCTGATGGTGTATCCTGCGCTTTGCCCGCGTCCTTGACCTCTGCCGCGTCTTCAGCCGCACCATCCGCCACGTCGATGACAACCAGCGTTGCGCCTATTGCGAGCATGTCTCCGGCTTCGGCGCCGCGCTTGATGATGGTCCCTGAATAGGGCGATTCGATAACCACGGTCGCTTTGTCGGTCATCACGTCGGCGAGCGGCATGTCCTCGCTGACTTCGTCTCCGACAGCCACATGCCAGGCAACGATTTCCGCCTCGGCAATGCCCTCGCCAATATCGGGCAGACGAAATTGAATCTGCGGCATCGGATCAATCCTTCATCACATTGTCGATCGCGGTGCCGATGCGGACCGGACCCGGGAAATAGGCCCATTCCAGGCTGTGCGGATACGGCGTGTCAAAGCCTGTGACGCGCTCGATGGGGGCTTCAAGATGATAAAAGCAGCGTTCCTGGATGAGCGCGGTCAATTCTGCGCCAAAGCCGCTTGTGCGCGTCGCTTCATGGACGATGACACAGCGTCCGGTCTTGCGCACGCTTGTTTCGATGGTTTCAATGTCGAGTGGCAGCAGGGTGCGCAGGTCGATGACCTCTGCATCAATACCCTTTTCTTCCACCGTGTACAGTGCGACGTGAACCATTGTGCCATAAGCAAGGATGGTGAGAGCTTCGCCTGCGCGCACAACTGCTGCCTTGCCGAGCGGGACGGTATAATGATTCTCGGGCACGTTGGCCGCGACATGTCCGGCCCAGCTTTGGGTCGGCGCATCATATTTGCCGTTGAACGGGCCATTGTAGATACGCTTGGGTTCAAGGAAGATGACCGGGTCATTGTCTTCAATGGCGGCGAGCAGCAGTCCCTTTGCGTCATAGGGCGTGGACGGGATGACCGTCTTCAATCCTGCGACATGGGTGAAAATGCCCTCGGGCGACTGGCTGTGGGTCTGTCCACCGAAAATACCGCCGCCAAAGGGCGATCGCACCGTGATCGGCATGGGAAACTCACCTGCCGAGCGATAGCGCAGGCGCGCGGCTTCGCTTACAAGCTGGTCAAGTGCGGGATAGATATAGTCGGCAAACTGGATTTCAGGGACCGGGCGCAGGCCATAGGCCGCCATGCCGACCGCGACACCAATAATGCCGCATTCTGTAATCGGCGTGTCGAGCACGCGGGTCTTGCCGTGCTTGGCCTGAAGATTGGCGGTTGCCCGGAAGACGCCGCCAAAATAGCCGACGTCCTCGCCAAATATATTGACCATCGGATCGCGGGTCAGCGCCACGTCGAGCGCTGAATTGATCGCCTCGATCATATTCATCTGCGGCATCAGATGCCTGCCTTTGCCCGCTCTTCGCGCAACTGTTCGCATTGTTCGCGCAAATGCCAGGGCATGTCTTCGAAGACATCGTCGAACAGCGTGTCGAAGGCCTGAAGCATGCCATGTCCCAGAATGCCATTGGCTTCTGCGTCCTTTTGCGCAGACTTCACGTGTGCGGCAAGTTCGGCCTGGAGTGCGGTATGGCGGTCCTCATCCCATTCCCCCAATCCGACAAGATGTTGTTTCAGGCGTAGAACCGGATCGCCCAATGGCCACTGTGCGGCTTCGTCATTGGCGCGGTAGGCATCGGGATTGTCCGAGGTCGAATGACCCTCTGCGCGATAGGTGAAATGCTCGATCAGGGTTGGACCGTGATTGGCACGCGCCCGCTCGGCGGCCCACTGCGTCGCCGCATAGACGGCGAGTGCGTCATTGCCGTCGATCCGCAGGCCCGCCATGCCATAGCCGATGGCGCGCGCCGCAAAGGTCGTCGCTTCGCCGCCCGCGAATCCTGCAAAACTTGATATCGCCCACTGATTGTTCACCACATTGAGGATGACCGGCGCGCGATAGACGGTGGCAAACGTACAGGCCGAATGAAAGTCGCCTTCGGCTGTGGCGCCCTCGCCGCACCATGCCGCCGCAATGCGCGTGTCGCCCTGCGCGGCCGACGCCATCGCCCATCCGACGGCCTGCGGGTACTGGGTGGTAAGATTGCCCGATATGGAAAAAAAGGCCGCGTCGCGTGATGAATACATGATCGGCAGTTGCCGGCCTTTAAGCCGGTCGGCGCGATTTGAATAAATCTGGTTGATCATGTCTGTGAGCGACCAGTCCCGCGCGATCAGCAGCCCCTGCTGGCGGTAAGAGGTAAAGCACATATCGTCGGGGTAAAGCGCAAAGGCCGCGCCCACGGCAACGGCCTCTTCGCCAAGTGACTTCATATAAAAGCTGGTCTTGCCCTGCCTCTGGGCACGAAACATCTGCGCATCGAATGCCCGCGTCAGCATCATCGCGCGCAGAATGGCGCGCATTCGATCCGGGGACAGCACAGGCGTCCATGCGCCCACAGCCTGACCGTCATCGTCGAGCACACGGATCAGCCCATAGGAAAGATCGCGCATGTCTTCCGGGCGCGCGGCAATGTCGGGGCGTGGCGCCGACCCCGCCTCGGGGATATCCAGTTCTGAAAAATCCGCCTTGTCACCGGGACGGGACCGCGGCTCTGGCACATAGAGTGCGAGCGGGCGGACATTCTTCCGTGAAGGGTCTGACGGTATACTCATCTGTTTATGCTGCATTATCGCACATTTGGCGCGAAGAGTCGCGAAGGATCGCGCCCGCCATGGCATCGGCAATGCGGTTTGTAGGCGTGGAACCTGCCCGGGATTGTACAAGTATGTCGATCAGCCGAGGCGCGATGGCGTTGATCCGTGCCTCGACCTGCTGTGTCGTCTCGCCCAGATATTCTGCCGAAGCGTTGATGATGCCGCCTGCATTGACGACATAATCGGGCGCGTAGACAATATCACGGGCCATCAGGGCTTCACCGTCCTCGGGCCTTGCCAATTGATTGTTCGCAGCCCCGCAAACGAGCCGGGCCTTGATCTGGGGAATGGACTGCGCGTTGAGGACGCCGCCCAAGGCGCACGGTGCCAATATGTCCACCTCGACCGAAAGAATGTCTTCGATCGTGCTCATACGGGCACCAAACAAGGTAGAGACGGTTTGCGCCTTGCGTTCGTCAATATCGGCTACAATTAGTCGTGCGCCGGCTTCATGCAGAAGCTGGCAGAGATATGTGCCGACATTGCCGACACCCTGTACGGCGACCGTTTGCCCGCGCAGATCGGATCCCAGTACCATACGCGCGGCGGCATCGATTGATGCGAATACGCCACGCGCAGTCCATGGTGAAGGGTCGCCGCCTGCTTTGTCGCTTTGACCATCGTTCGTCAATCCGGCGACAAAGGGCGTGGTCTCGCGCACGATTTTCATATCATTGACCGTCGTGCCCACGTCCTCGGCAGTAATATACTGCCCGCCAAGTCTGGAAATCGCATTTGCAAAAGCCTCGAAGGCCGCTTTGCGATCAAAGTGTCCTTTCGGCAATTGCAGGACCGCCTTGCCGCCGCCAAGTGGCAGATCAGCAAGGGCATTCTTGTAGCTCATTCCGCGCGCAAGCCGAATGGCGTCGGTCGTCAACGTTGCGATATCGTCATAGTGCCAGAGACGACAACCGCCTGCTGCAGGCCCCCTTGCGGTCGAATGGATTGCTATGACGCCCTGCACAGCAGGCTCATTAATCATCACGAGCTGCTCTGGAATCTGATCGATCATATCTTGCTTGTCCCCACCCATTATACATGCCTGCTGCTCCACCAGCAGGCGCATTCATACTACTGCAATAGACGGGAATATGGATTTCTATTATTGGGTATATCGCCATGATGTGGCATGACATCACTATATTATAACCAATACTGGAATAATTTATGCTAAACGAGCTTGACCGCTATGAACGACAGATCCTGACGATCCTGCAACAGGACGCGACAAGAACAACGACGGAAATTGCTGAACAAATTGGCCTGTCGCAGGCACCGTGCTGGCGACGTATTCAGCGGCTGCGTGAGGCTGGCTATATCAAGACACAGGTTTGTCTGCTCGATCGCCACAAGATCGGGCTCAATATGCTGGTGTTCGTGGAGGTCAAACTTACAGGCGTTGGCCGTACCAATCTGGCCGAATTTGAGGACACGATCCGCAGTTTCCCAGAGGTTCTTGACTGTTTCGTGCTCATGGGTAGCGTCGATTTCATGCTGCGTGTAGTGGTGCCTGACATCGAGGCGTATGAACAGTTCTTCTACAACAAGCTGTCGCGCATTCCGGGCATTCTGGACGCCAATTCAATGGTCGTCATGTCGGAAATAAAATCGACAACACAAATGCCAATACTGAACTGAATCTGCGGGCGGATCCTCACGGAACCGCAACCGCCCGGCATTTTATAGTGGACAAAAATGGTGCCCCCGGCGGGATTCGAACCCACGACCTACGGTTTAGGAAACCGGCGCTCTATCCTGCTGAGCTACGGGGGCGACACGCGTGTTTCAGTGCCTTTCCTGCACGCCGCCGTCAAGCGTCGCCGCCGCGTGGGCGTACGGGAAACAGCAGTGGCATGGCATCGATACCCTCGTCTTCCAGCGCTGCGGCATCTTCGGGCGTGGTTTCTCCGTAAATGCCACGCATTTCGGCTTCGCCATGATGGATGGCGCGCGCTTCGTCGGCAAATTTTGAACCGACATATTCGCTCTGGTCCAGAATCTTTTTTTGCATGTCCGCAAGCGTTTGCAGCATGGCCTTGGCAATCTCGGGATCGCCGCCTGCAACTGGCACTGCGCTGTCCCGGCCAATGTCCACGGGCTTTGCCGGGGTCGTGCTGCGCCGGTTGCCCTTGGTGCCGACCGCAGGCGCCATGACCGCCTTTTCAACGTCTTCCGCACCACAGATCGGGCAACTGACCAATCCGCGATCCTGCTGGGTCTCATAATCACTGCTCGACCCGAACCAGGCCTCGAAGACATGGGCGTTGCTGCACTTCAAATCAAAAACAATCATAATAGGAGGCCGATATCTTTGCGGTGATCAAGCACCGGGATTTTGCGCCTTATATCCGCAGTTTGCTCGAGGTCTATATCGATCATCGCAACGCCTGGGGTTTCCCCCATGTCGAGCAGGACGCTGCCCCAGGGGTCAACGACCAGCGAATGACCAAAGGTCACGCGACCATCTTCGTGTGTGCCGGTTTGCGCGGCGGCGATGACAAAGCTGGCGGTTTCGATCGCTCGCGCGCGCAGCAGCGTATGCCAGTGCGCCTTGCCGGTTGGCTGCGTGAAGGCGGCGGGCACTGCGATCATGGTTGCACCACCACCGCTCAGCGCGTCAAACAGGCGTGGAAAGCGAAGGTCATAACATATGGACAGGCCAAGTTTGCCCCACGGTGTGTCCGCGACGACGGCCTGCGATCCCGGCGTAAAACTGTTCGATTCACGGTAGAATTCGCCCGGTGCAGCTTCGACGTCGAACAGATGGATCTTGTCGTATCGGGCGCGTATTTCGCCATTGTCGTCGATCAGAAAGCTGCGATTGACGAGCTTGTCGGCGTGATCAGGCGACTTTAGGGCGAGCGAACCGAGTGCAACCCAGATCTTGTGCGTTTGTGCGGCTTTGCGGACGGCGGCGAGCCCCAGATCGGCGTCTTCGTCTGTGGTGCCTGCAAAAAGCCGTTTGCTGTTGCGATCAAGGCATCCGCTCATTTCGGGGGTGAAGACGATTTTTGCACCCGATTTTGCCGCTGTGGCGATGGACGTCGACAAAGCCGCTGCGTTTGCGGCCGAATCAATCCCCGTCGTGGTCTGGACAAGCGCGATGTTCAGCATGGTCTGCGTGCCCGGTCAAAGTGCCGGTTGTTCGCCGCTTTGCAGCAACGCGTCAAGCTTGCCATCGGCCTCAAGTTCGGCAAGCTCATCAGAGCCACCGACATGGACCTTGCCGATGAAAATCTGTGGGACAGTGGTCCTGCCGCCCGCGCGCTCGATCATCTGGCTGCGCCGTTCGCCGCCAAGCGTGATGTCGATTTCCTCGAAATGCGCGCCCTTGGAATTCAACAGCGACTTTGCGCGCGTGCAATAGGGGCAGAGAAACTTGGTATAGACCTCAATCTTCGGCAACAATAATCCTTTCAAACACTCGTTTCGCGTCCACTTATATCATGAATAACCCGGGCAATCGTTACAATATCAACACGTGAAGCGCCCGCACGCTTCAATGTTCGTGCGCATATTTCAACTGTTGCCCCGGTCGTGAACACGTCGTCAACCAGAAGAATATGCGAATCTTGTACAAAATCGCGATATATTTCGGGGACTTCAAATGCACCGCGAACATTTTCAAGGCGTTGTCTTGCCGACATGCCACGGCTCGTCGCCGTTGGCCGCGTACGTTTCAACAGATCGACCCTGACAGCAGTGTGCGACATTTTTCCAAGCGCAACGGCGATCAGTCCGGCCTGATTATAGAATCGCTGGCGGAGTCGTTTGCGGTGAAGCGGAACCGGCACGATCAGCGGTGATCCAGCAAGCGCGTGGGATGCTGCGCGTTGGGTCATCCCTGCCAGAATGCGTGCAAGATGCGGTCGATCCCCATATTTCAGGCCGAGAATCAATCTGGCACTCACCTCATTATAGGCGAATGCGGCGCGCGCACTGTCATAGGCCGGCGGTGTCGCTGCACACTTGGCGCATATCGCGTCGGGGCCGACATCATAGGCAAATGGCGTGCCACAGCAAACGCATTGCGGGTCTGACAAAAAGTGCAGCGCGGTCCAGCAAGTGGCGCAGAAATTACCATCCGCGGGCACGATTTCGAGGCATGACGGGCAGCGTGGTGGCAGCACGACATCGAGCAAGCGCGCGCCCATGCTCCGTGTGAACCTGACATAATTCTGCACTGCGCTGCTTTTCATCCCAGCAACTTATGCGGATCGGCGTTGCACTGAAAGATGCGAACGTGCAGTCACACAAATATGGCCAGCAATGCTCAACCCGAACCCTTTGATCGCTGCGCGCGACGCAACATCCGTGATCGCGCGGCGCGTCGCTTTGATAAGAGCGCCTTCCTGAAAGACGCAATTTTGCAGGATCTGGTCAGCCGGTTCGAAGAGTTCGCGCTTGCGTCACCACGCGTCCTTGATCTTGGTAGCCATGACGGGCGACTGGCTGCGCATCTCCCTGAAGCCAACGTCATTGCCGCGGACGCGGGTTTTTGTTTTGCAAAAATGGCGCACGGCGTGATGTGTGACGAAGACCGACTGCCATTTGCGGCGAAAAGTTTTGACGCTGTGATGTCTGCCGCCAGCCTGCACGGCGTCAACGACCTGCCCGGCGCTCTGGTCCAGACGCGCCAGATCTTGCGGCCAGGCGGTGTTTTTCTCGCAGCTTTTGTCGGCGGTGCGTCGCTTCAGGACCTGCGCGGCGTCATGATCGCTGCGGAAGATGCGCTCGTCGGCGGCGCTTCACCACGATTGCTCCCCATGATCGACCCGCGCGAGGCGCCTGCTTTGCTGCAACGCGCGGGCTTTGCCGATCCGGTTGTCGATGTGCATCGGGTGACCGTGTACTACAGGACATCACGCGCAATGCTTGATGACCTGCGCGCGAGCGGGGAGAGCAACATCCTTGCCGCGCGCGCACGGACGCCAATGCCGCGAAGGCTTGTCGCCGCGCTGACTGCCGCGGTCGAAAACGCCAAAGACAATGACGGACGGATTGCGGCCAATCTTGAAATCGTCACCATGACGGCGCGCGCGCCCTAGATCAGCGCGTCGAGAAGTCCAAGAAGCGGTCGGTCGGCCGGTGGCATATCGAGGCTGAACAATGTGGGCACACGCTCCCAGCGTAATTTCTGGCCATCGCGTCCACGTGGATTGCCGTCCCATTTGCGGCAGACATAAAGCAGCAAGAGCAGGTGAAAATCGTTATAGCGATGGCTCGCAAAGCCCGTTGGCGCAAGACAGGATGTCTGCGTGTTGACGCCAAGTTCCTCGTCAAGTTCACGCACAAGCGCCGTTTCGGGGGTTTCTCCCGGCTCGACCTTGCCGCCCGGAAACTCCCACGTTCCGGCAAGATGTTTGCCTGCCGGGCGTTCGGCAACAAGCACCCGACCATCGCGATCCACAAGGGCAGCGGCGACGACAAGGCGTGTTGGCAGAACAGCCAAATGGTTAATATCGTTGTCAGTGCAGCTCATCTGAATTTGTTAACGCCTCCTGTGTATAAGACCCGGCATGTAACGTCATGGGATTGCCAGAGGATTGACTATGTTTTCGACTGTTCGCAGGTTTTTACGCAATAGCAAAGGCGCCACCGCGATCGAATATGGACTGATCGCGGCCCTGATTTCTGTGGGCGCGATTGCAGCCTTCACCAATTTCGGGGGTGGTC
>JBFKAE010000116.1:0-10425 GCA_041621755.1 Sphingomonadaceae bacterium
TGGGTTGATGGCAATAATGCTATGTTCGACATGTCCGAACCGGAATTGGCCCGGATCGCACAAAGTGTCTTTAGCGAAGCCAATATCAAGGCAGCGGCCGAAGCGCTCGCGGCCTGATCCTGCCGCGAGGGATCAGGCGTTCGTTTCACCACGCCAGAAGGCTTCAACCTCGCCCTTCAGCGTGATGGTAAGCGGTTTGCCGCGACGGTCGACTTTCTTGCCAAGCGCGGCGCGGATCCAGCCTTCTGATATACAATATTCCTCGACGTCGGTGCGCTCGCGCCCCTTGAAGCGGATGCCGACGCCGCGTTCCATGACCGCTTCGTCATGAAACGGGCTGTCCGGATCGGCAGAGAGGCGGTCGGGGGGCGTGTCTGACATGGGTGCAGGCTTTCAGTAATAAGGTTCACTTGCGCGGTTCCTAAGTCCGCATTGCGTCGATTGCTACCGATTTTTGAGACCTCGGGCTGAAAGCATGGACATCAAGCCGCAATCGTTTATGCCTTGGCGATAGACGACACCGGGTTCAGCGGCGGGGGCTTTAATGGAACGCATTATCGAGCAGGTCGTAAATGTCAGCGATTTCATCTGGGGTGGGCAGTGGAATGGCGTTGAACTTTTGCCGTTCCCGCCGATGGTCATCATCCTGCTTGGTGTTGGCCTTTATATCATGGTCGGCCTGCGCTTTTACCCGATCCGTCAGCTTGGGACCGCGATCTGCGGCCTGTTTCGGCGCGGCAAAGGTGAAGGCGAGGGCGAAATTTCGCCGTTCGCAGCGCTGTCCACCGCACTATCCGGGCAGGTCGGGACGGGCAATCTTGCCGGCGTCGCCACTGCGATCACGCTTGGCGGACCGGGCGCGATTTTCTGGATGTGGGTGACTGCATTTATCGGTATGGGGCTTGCGTTTGCCGAAGGTTCGCTCGCCATTCGTTTTCGTGAAAAGGGACCGGACGGCGCCTATCGCGGCGGTCCGATGAGCTACATCATGATGGGGCTTGGCCCGAAATGGAAGTGGCTTGCGATCCTGTTTTGTTTGGGCACGCTGTTTTCCTCGCTCGTGACGGGGAACGGCATTCAGGCGAACAGCGTTGCGGATTCCATTACCGAGCTGACCGGGCTAGAAGAATGGATCGGCGGGACGATCGTCGCGATCGGCGTCTTCGTTGTGATTATTGGTGGCATCAAGTGGATCGGCGCGGTTGCCGAACGCGTCGTGCCGTTCATGGCGGCCGCCTATATTGCGATGGCGATCATTGCGATTATTCTTGATATTCAGGATATTCCCGAAACATTTCGTGGCATTTTTCACGGGGCTTTCAATCCGCAGGCGGCGACGGGCGGATTTGTCGGTGCGGCGATTATTATCGCGATCCGTTCAGGTGTTGCGCGGGGCCTGTTCTCGAACGAGGCCGGGCAAGGTTCAACACCCATCGCGCATGCCGTTGCACGGACCAACGATCCGGCGGCGCAGGGGCGTTTTGCCATGCTTGGCACCTTTATCGATACGATTGTCATCTGCACCATGACGGCGCTTGTCATCCTGACGGTCGAGGGCGATTTCACGCACACGGCCGCGAATGGGTCGGTCGAAGTGGTGAAACACGCATGGCAGTCGGATCTGTCGGGATTCACCATGACATCGGGCGCGTTCGGCGCGGCATTCCCGGTCACGATCGGCGGCATCCCCATCGGGACGCTGATTGCCTCGATCGCGCTGATCCTGTTTGTTTTCACGACGCTACTGACGTGGAGCTATTACGGCGAGCGGGCGATCACCTTTCTGTATGATCAGGTACCCGGCGCGACCTTGCGGGGCGAACGCAGGTTGCACCTCATGTGGCGGGTGCTGTGGTGTGTCATGATTTTCATCGGAGCGTTCGCGCCGCTCGAACTTGTCTGGCGACTGGGCGATATTTCCAATGCCGCAATGGCGCTACCGAACCTGATTGCGCTTGCTGCGTTGTCGGGTGTGGTCTTTGCTTTGGCGCGTGGCGACCGGACGGCAGGCACGACGCACGCACTCGAAGCCGTCAACAAATCCGAAGGCTAAAGCGGCTGCGCCTATGCAGGCACAGCCGCTTTGTGGCGTTGCGTTTCTAGCTGGCGGTTACAGGTACCAGCTTGATTTCGACGCGGCGGTTTTGCGCACGGCCGCTTTCGGTTTCGTTGGATGCGATGGGCCGTGATTCTCCGAAGCCCTGCGTACCCATTCTGGCGCGCAAGACACCGTTCGATGACAAATAGGTCGCAACACTGTCAGCACGACGCTGGGACAATGTCATGTTGTAGGATTCCGAGCCTGTGGAATCAGTATGACCCATTACATCGACAAAGGTTTTCTCATACTGAGACAATACACGCGCCACTTCGTTCAGCGTGGGCTGGAAGCGCGGGCTGATGATCGCCGAATCGACATCAAAAGTAACGTTGGATGGCATGTTGAGCAGAAGTTCATCGCCGTTGCGGACAACATCGATGCCCGTACCGGCGGTCTTTTCGCGCAGTTCCTTCTCCTGCTTGTCCATATAGGCACCGATAGCGCCGCCAGCGAGTGCGCCGACGCCGGTCCCGACCAGGACTTCGGTACGGTTGCTTTTGCCGCCAATGATTGCGCCCGCGCCCGCGCCGACGCCTGCGCCGATCGCAGCGCCTATTGCCGTTTTCGAAAGCTTTTTCTCGCCTGTTTCGGGATTTGTTACGCAGCCTGACGTGGCGACGCCCATGCTAAGGACGGCGGCAGTGGCTATAATCCGTGTTTTCATCTTCATATCCCGGCATACTCCTGTTTGATTGACGCATACTATACGCGTGGCTTCGGTGCCGAGTTCCCACATATATCATGAACAGAAAATGAGCGATGCCTGATCGAGCGTGACGATTATGAACGTTCCACCTTTCCAATCTGTGCGATGTCAGCTTAAAGAAAGAGATCATGCAACCTTTTCCCTGGTCCGACCTAGGCATTATTCTGGTCCTCATTGCCGTCAACGGCGTTTTTTCAATGTCGGAGATGTCGATTGTGTCGTCGCGCAAGCCGCGGCTGCAGGCGATGACGAATGCAGGCAAAGGCGGTGCGAAAATGGCGTTGGCGCTGCACGACGATCCTGCGCGCTTCCTGTCGACAGTGCAGATCGGGATCACGCTTGTTGGCATTGTAGCGGGTGCGTTTTCAGGGGCTACCCTTGGCGCACCTGCGGCCGAGCGACTGGCTGCCCTTGGTGTGCCTGCGGATATATCGGGCGAGATCGGCATCGCGCTTGTCGTTGGCTTTATTACCTATTTGACGTTGACGATTGGCGAGCTGGTTCCAAAGCAATTTGCGCTCCGGAATCCGGAAAAAATTGCAGTCATCATCGCAACGCCGATGGCGTTACTGTCGCGGATTGCGGCACCGTTGGTCTGGTTGCTGGGCAAGACAACGACCTTGATGCTGCGCGCTTTTGGGGCAGGCAGCGACGACCCCGATCATGTCACGGCCGAAGAACTGCATCTCATCGTTTCCGAAGCGTCGAACGCCGGTGTTATCGAAGAAAACGAGCGCGCGATGATCAGCGCCGTCATGCGGCTTGCCAACCGGCCGGTAAGGGGTGTGATGACACCACGAACCGAAGTTGACTGGATTGATGTCAACGCCGAAATAACAGAGGTTCATAAACAGCTGATCGAAACGCCGCATACACGATTGCCAGTTGCCGATGGTTCGGTTGACAGGATTATAGGCGTTGTGCAGGCGCGCGACCTGACCGCAGCGATCCTGCAGGGGCGTGCGCTTGACTTGCGCGCGCTGATGCGTAGCGCGCCGCTGGTTCCCGATGTGATGGATGCAGCCGATGCGCTTGGTATCTTGCGCAATGCGGACGTGCCGATTGCGCTCGTCCACGACGAATACGGGCATTTCGAAGGTATTTTGACCCCGGCGGATCTGCTGGCTGCAATTGCTGGGGCTTTCAAGTCCGACCTTGATGAAGGCAGTGAGCCTGATGCCGTCGAGCGCAGCGATGGATCATGGTTGTTGTCAGGTTCGATGCCGGCCGACGACATGGTCGATACACTTGGCGTGACGCTTGAAAAAGACCCTGATTTTCAGACCGTTGCGGGCTTTGTTCTGTCGATTCTGACGCATTTACCTGAAACGGGCGAGAGCTTTGAATATGATGGCTGGCGTTTTGAAGTCGTTGATATGGATGGCCGCAAGATCGACAAACTCTTGGCATCGCAGATAAAGGCGCGCGTGTCGGATGATGATTGAGGCTTATGCGTCGGTCGATCCCTTATCGAGTCGTGAAATGCGTGCAACAAGATCGGCATAGTGCGTATCGATCTGGTCCAGTTTCTCGATGACCGCCAGATCAAGCTTTTCATGTATCCGCAGGATTTCAAGTTCCGCCCGCAGGTTGACTTCATAATCGAGCCGGGCTGCGATGCGGTCCTTGTTGGACTGCCGGTTCTGACTCATCATGATAATCGGCGCCTGCACGGCGGCAAGCGTCGATAACAGCAGATTGAGGAAAATGAATGGATAGGGGTCAAATGCGACGCCGATACGCCCGAACACCTCGCTGTTGAGAAACATCCAGCCAAAAAGCACGGCGGCAAAGGCGATAATGAAGCCCCACGACCCGCCGATTTCGGCAACACGGTCGGACAGGCGTTCGCCAAATGTGGCACGTTCATCAGCGAGTTCACCGGCGTCGCGGCTGATCGGTTTGCGTTCGGACATATGTTCAACGACGCGCCGTGCTGTGCGGCCAAGTTCGGTAACTTCGGCGCCGAGAAAACGTTTGGTCAGTTCGACGGGATCAAGCTTGGGTCTCATATCTATATCTCCGCACAATGTTGCGGAGAAAATCTAGCACGCAATTTGGCTTTGGATAGATCAGCTCTTTTCGCGCTCGACCGCGCGCCAGCCTATGTCTTTTCTGTAGAATCCATCTGCCCAGTTGATTTTTTCTGCCGCCGCATAAGCGCGGGTGCGGGCTTCGCTGACACTTGCCCCGCGTGCCGTCACGTTGAGCACACGGCCTCCGTTTGCAACCAGTTCCCCGTCGTCGCGACGCTTTGTTCCCGCGTGGAAGATTACGGTATTCTCGTCGTTCACGGTGCCAGCGTTTGAAATTACACCGCCCTTTTTCGGTGTTCCGGGATAGCCCTCTGCGGCCATGACCACGGTCAGTGCAGGCGCATCGTGCCACTGGATCGAAAAATGGTCGAGATCGCCGTCGCATGCAGCGAGCAGCGCAGGGACAATGTCCGACTTCATGCGCAGCATCAGCACCTGACATTCCGGATCACCAAAGCGGGCATTATATTCAATGAGTTCCGGACCATTCTTGGTGATCATCAGTCCAGCGTAAAGCACGCCTTTATAGGGCATGCCTTCACGGGCCATAGCGTCGACCGTAGGTCGGATGATTTCGGTCATAACGCGTGCTTCGAGTTCATCCGTCAGCACGGGGGCGGGGGAGTAAGCGCCCATGCCGCCGGTATTCGGCCCGGTATCGCCGTCGCCTACCCGCTTGTGGTCTTGCGCCGAGGCCAGTGGCAGCGCGGTCTTGCCATCGACAAGCGCAAAGAAGCTGGCTTCCTCGCCAACCATGAAATCCTCGATGACGACTTCCGCCCCGGCATCGCCAAAACCGCCGCCGAACATGTCGTCGATTGCGACTATTGCCTGATCGGCAATCTCTGCGATGATGACGCCCTTGCCTGCTGCAAGCCCGTCAGCCTTGATGACGATCGGCAGGCTGCGTCCTTCCAGATAGGCCTTGGCTGATGCCGCATCGGTGAAGCGCTCGTAGGCGGCTGTCGGGATGCTCGCGCGCTTGCAGAGGTCTTTGGTGAAGCCTTTCGAGCCTTCAAGCTGTGCGGCCCTGGCGCTGGGGCCAAAGGCCTTGATACCGGCAGCATCGAGCGCGTCGACCAATCCTTCGACCAGCGGTTGTTCAGGGCCGACGACGACGAGCTCTATGCAATTTTTTCGGCAGAATTCGATAACCGCATCATGATTGCCTGCATCAAGCGCGATAGTCTCGCAGATATCCGCGATACCGGCATTTCCCGGCGCGCACCAAAGCGTGTCGCAAAGCGGTGATTGCAGGATTTTCCAGGCGAGCGCATGTTCACGGCCGCCGCTGCCGATAAGTAAGATATTCATGGGAAGGCCTTGTAGTGCGGCGCGCCCCACCTTAGCAACCAGACATGACTGCGATCGACAACGCTTATGAATTTTCCGTCTCCGAACTGTCTTCGGCGCTGAAGCAGAGTATCGAGGATCAATTCGGCAATGTCCGCCTGCGTGGTGAGATATCGGGACTGAAGGTGCCAGCGTCTGGTCACGCTTATCTGGCACTTAAGGATGACAAGGCGGTCATTGATGGCGTGATGTGGAAGGGAACGCGTGCGCGGCTGAACTTCCGGCCCGAAGACGGCATGGAGGTCATCGCGCGCGGCAAGCTGACGACTTATCCCGGTCGCTCGAAATATCAGATCATTATCGACTCGATGGAACTCGCTGGCGAAGGCGCGCTGATGGCGCTGCTTGAAAAGCGCAAAAGGGTGCTTGCGGCCGAGGGTCTGTTCGACGCTGCGCGTAAGCGGCCCATTCCCTATCTCCCCGAAACGATCGGTGTTGTTACATCGCCAACAGGCGCGGTTATTCGCGATATCCTGCACAGGCTGTCGGATCGGTTTCCGCGCAGGGTTCTCGTCTGGCCGGTCAAGGTGCAGGGCGAGGGCGCTGCTGCGGAAGTAGCAGCAGCCATTGCCGGGTTCAATGCCATGACAAAGCGGCCCGATGTTCTGATCGTCGCGCGCGGCGGTGGATCGATCGAGGATCTGTGGGCGTTTAACGAGGAAGTGGTCGTGCGCGCGGTCGCGGCGTCCGAGATTCCGGTGATCAGCGCCGTCGGGCACGAGACCGATACAACGCTCGTCGATTTTGCCGCTGATATGCGCGCCCCGACGCCGACGGCTGCAGCAGAGCTTGCCGTGCCGGTGCGCGGCGATCTGGTGGCGACGACGGCGAGTCTTGGCGCGCGGCTCGACACCGCGCTTGCAAAGGCGGCTGCGACCCGCAAGGAGCGGCTGTCGCTATGGGCCGCACGTCTGCCGAGCCCGAGTGCGATTCTTGGCCTTCGAACGCAGCGTTTTGACGAAATGTCGGAGCGCTTGCCAAAGGCCTTGAACGCCGCACTGCAAATCTGGCGACAACGGTTCGAGCGCGCGGCTGAGCCGCTACGCTCTGCCGGGCGCGGGCGACTGTCGGTTGCGCAGCAGGCGCTGACAGGGCCGGGTTCACGTCTCCGCGCGCATTTGCTGCTCAATGCGCACCAAAAGGCAGAGCGGAAGCTTGGTCTGTCGGCGCGCCTACTGGAATCGCTCAACCCCGAAGGCGTGTTGAAGCGCGGCTATGCCATTGTCGAGGGCGATAGCGGCGTGCTGACGAGCGCGGCGACAGCACGCAAGTCTCGGGCGCTGACGATACGCTTTGCCGATGGCGCTATTGGCGCGGTTCCGGCCGGTGGTGCACCGGCAAAGAGCAGAAAATCACCAAAAGCATCTGGTGATGAAGGGCCAAAACAGGCTAAACTGCTCTGAGCAAGGAATGGATAATGTTGAAACTCGGTTCTGGCCGCGCGGCGCGGCTGCAATATCTATCGGGGTCGTACCGGATTATTAGCCAGGGCGACCATGTGCTCTGCGCGATCACGGGCACGCGCGTTCCGCTGACGACATTGCGCTATTGGAGTTCGGAACTGCAGGAAGCCTATGTGTCGGCTGATGTCGCAGTTGCGCGCTACACGGAAATGCGGACTCTCGGCAAACTGTGAGACGAGCAGCCGGACTTGCCGTGCTGACGCTGATGGCGTGTACGGCGGCGGCTGATTCGGATGCTGTTCCGGCGGCAGAAGATGTGGTTGCTGCGCCCGGTTCTGAAATTTTTCTGGATGGCGAATTGCGACAGGGCGGTTATGCGCGCGGCAAGGTGCCACTGCGGACAAGCGCGCTCAGGCTTGACGATATAAGCGTACCGATCACAGCAGATGGCGGCTTTTTTATCGCTTTTGGGCGCGATGTGGGGCGCGAGGTCGAATTGGTTGCGACTCTCGCGGACGGGTGCGAGCTGCGCAGGGTGCTCAGCATCGCCGACACGGACTTTCCCGAAGAACATTTGCCGCCGATTCATCGCAAATACGAAGCCGACCCGGAGTTCGAACGCCGTCGCGCGATTGAACTTTCCCGCATTCGGGCCGCGCGCGAACATCCAAGCGCGGAAGTGGGCTGGCAGGACGATTTCATCTGGCCGGTCAATGGGCGCATCAGCGGCGTTTTCGGGTCGCAGCGCTTTTTTGGACAAGACGCGCGCAGTCCGCATTCGGGAACGGATCTTGCCGCCCCGCCCGGTACGCCGGTACGCGCCCCCGCAGGGGGGCGCATCGTCCTTGCATCGCCGCCTTTATACAGTCTGGAAGGCAATCTGGTGATTCTCGATCACGGGCTTGGCCTCTATTCCGCGTTTTTGCACCTGCAATCTGTCGATGTGAAAGTCGGGCAAAATGTGGTCCGCGGTGATCCTATCGGAACTGTCGGCTCAAGCGGTCGTGCGACTGGTCCGCATTTGCATTGGGGCCTGTATTGGCAAGGGATTCGCTTCGATCCGCAGCTGCTGGTCGCGCAAAATGCCGACTAATGGTTTTGATAGTTTTTCCAAGAAAAATATAACGCACCTGTAATAAATACCAGTGTTGCGGTATGATCACGCCGTAACATATTAGTGTGTCAAATGTCATTAAGACTACTTTACAGTTAATCATCTCTATGTCCTTATATCATGCAAGCTCGTATTGGGCCTAGATTGTGAATGTGTGCGTTTGCGTAAGTATATAAGACCAATTAAAGTCCGTTTTGGACTTTAATTGGTCTTGTGCAAATGTGCCTACAGATCGCCTGCTATTGTTTTAGTTCAGTAAGGGGTCGGGGACATGAAAAATTCCAAAACATTATTGCACCACTCGACATTGCGTGCAGGAACAGCATTTGCTGCTATGGCATGCTTTAGTATGCCTGTATTTGCACAGGATGATCAGCCTGTTGGTGTTTATGATCAACCAGTTATTGTCGTTACAGGTTCACGCATTGTGCGTTCTGATCTTCAGGCGGCAAGTCCTGTTACGGTTGTGACCTCGGAAAGTATAAAACTTGCCGGGACTGTCGGTGTTGAAGAATATCTGCGCGATATACCGCAGGCCGTGGCCGCTGTCGGGTCGGCAACCAATAATGGGAGTGAAGGCGCTGCTACGGTAGATCTTCGCAACCTTGGCGAAGAGCGCACGCTTGTCCTCGTCGATGGCAAGCGGTTTGTGCCCTTTTCATCCAAAGGTATTGTCGATTTGAACATGATTCCGCCAGCGCTGGTGAAGCGCGCCGAAGTTGTGACGGGTGGCGCGTCGGCGGTCTATGGTTCGGACGCGATTGCAGGTGTCGTCAACTTCATCCTGCGCGATGATTTCGAGGGTATCGAGGCTGACGCACAATATGGCTTCACGGAAAAAGGTGATGGCGGCACGAGCACGCTCAGCCTGACCGCCGGGCAAAATTTTGCCGATGGACGCGGCAACATTACGGTGAGCGGTAGCTACGCCAAACAAAAACCCGTTTACCAGGGCAGCCGTGACTTTTCGCGTGAAGCACTGGCGGCTGCGGACTTCAGTCCTGGCGGCAGTTTTACCAACGCCAATGGCTTCGTCGATATTGGCGCGGACGGCTATCAGTTTACGCCAAATGGTGATTTGTCCGACCTGTCGGTCGATCCGGGCGCGTTTGAAGCGTTCAACTTCAACCCGTTCAACCTGTTGCAGGCGCCACATGAAAAATGGACCGCGACGGTGATCGGTAAATATGAGTTCAGCGATTCAGTGGAAGCTTATGGGCGGTTCTCGTTTGCGCAAAGCCAGGTCACGACGATCATTGCGCCGACGGGTACGTTCTTTTTCCCGTTTGAGCTGAACTACGACACCAACCCGTTTATTTCGGATCAGGCGCGGGCCATTTTTGCTGCGAACGATGCAACGCCGGGTGATGATTCGATCACATTTGGCTATGGCCGTCGTCTGACGGAACTGGGTACCCGGGATTCGGTCTATAAAAACAAGGCATGGCAAGCCGTCGGCGGGTTCCGCGGCGATTTGACGGAAAACCTGCAGTGGGAGGTGTTCGGATAATATGCGCGCACCAAACGCACACAGGACTTCCTGAACGATGTCGCCTTTGACCGTGCCCAGCAGGCGATCTTGGCTGCGGGGACGCCGGGCAACCCAACCTGTGTCGATCCCAGCAATAGCTGTGTTCCGGCGAATATTTTTGGTGCGGGCAATTTGTCGTCCGAAGCTGCCGATTTTATCCGGCTGGATCTGCACGAGGACA
>JBFKAE010000117.1:0-10292 GCA_041621755.1 Sphingomonadaceae bacterium
CTATTACCACAAGGACAAGGGCCTGAACCGCGCGATGATCGAACGCGCGAAGGCTGCAGGATTCGATGCGCTGGCGCTCACCGTCGATACAATTGTCGGCGGCAATCGGGAGCGTGATCTGCGCACCGGCTTTACCTCGCCGCCGCGTCTGACGCCTGCAAGCGCGCTGAGCTTTGCGCTGCACCCGTCATGGACGCTGAATTACCTGTTTCGCGAAAAATTCGCGCTGTCGAACCTCAAGGACCATGTGCAGGAAGGCAGCAATGTCGCGCTGTCAGTGGCGGATTATTTCAATTCCATGCTTGATCAGACGATGGATTGGAAGGCTGCCGAGGCGATCAAGGCGGAGTGGGGCGGGCCGTTTTGCCTGAAGGGCGTCATGTCGGTCGCGGACGCAAAGCGCGCCGTCGATATCGGGGCGAGCGCGATCATGATTTCAAACCATGGCGGGCGTCAGCTCGACGGGTCGCGCGCGCCGTTTGACCAGCTTGCGGAAATTGTCGATGCGGTCGGCGACAAGCTTGAAGTCATTCTTGACGGCGGCGTTCGGCGCGGGACGCACGTGCTGAAGGCGCTATCGCTTGGCGCCAAAGCCGTGTCGGGCGGTCGGCTTTATCTTTATGCGCTTGCAGGCGCGGGACAGGCCGGCGTCGAACGCGCGCTCAGCCTGCTGCGCGCTGAAATCGAACGCGATATGAAGCTGATGGGCGCGAAAACGATCGCCGACCTTGGACGCGGGAATTTGCGGTTCAGATAGAGCCTATTCGCCCTTTTTGAACAGCACCTTGCCGCGCTGCGCGACATAGAGTTTTTCAAACGTCGCCGGATCGAAATAGGCTTCGACATTCTCACCCGTCGGGAGCGTGCCGTAGACTTCATAACAGCCGCCATCGACCTTCGATTTCTTGACCTTCCAGCCATCGCCGACAAGCTGCGCTTCCAACTCTGCACGCGGTTTCATGTCGGCTTCGGCGACGTCGCATTTGACCTTGCCGGTTGCAAAGGCCGGCGTGGCGATCAGGGCGAGGGTCGTGGCGAGGATAATTTTACGCATGTTGAGGTGCCTTTCTTAGGAAGCGGATAAGTCTGTAAAGTTCAAGCAGAGCCAGCGGCAACACATGCACCAGCGCTGCCGTCAGGCCGTTGTGGATGATGATCCAGTGCGCGAGCGTCAGGACGACTGCCGGATAAGCAAGCCGTTGTAGCCGTTTCCAGCCGCGCTTCAATGCACGCATGGCGGCGTCGGTGCTGGTCATTGCCAATGGGACCATCAACAGCAACGCTATCCAGCCGGTCCAGATTCCCGGCAGAGGGATTTCGCTGGCGATGGCCTGAAGCGTCCCCATGTCGATGACATAAAAGACAAGGTGTGCAAGCCCATAGAGAAACGCGGCAACACCGATATAGCGTCGGCGGTCTTGCAGCCACCGCATCCATTTCGCACCGCGCGTCAGCTGCAAAAGCGGCGTAATCATCAATGCAATGATCAGCAAACGCGCCGACGTTTCGCCGGTCGGGTGCAGCATATCCATCGCATCGCTCACACCTGTCGCATAGCTGTACAGCATCGCGACGCCGGGTAGCGTGAGGACAAACCAGAAAAACAATGGACGGTTGAGATATTCAGAGAGCATTATTGCAAACCATTATCAATAAATGTGGTGCTGTTCAACAGGCTTGATGCTGCAAGCGCCGCCGCAGGGGGGTATATCAATTTTCGATGTGGCGTATCCAATACCCATGCGTCTAGTACGTGCCTATGATTCAAAAACACACGATTGGTCTGCTGATTATTTTTCTGGTGCTATCGGCGTGCGGAAGTGGGTCTGGCGTGAGACGTCCATCCTCGCAGCCGGCAGGTGCAACATCGACGGCGGCATGTTTCGCGCGCCTCGACCGGTTGGACGGCATGCAATATAAGCGCCTTGCCCCGCATTATGAGGGTGTGTGCGGCTATGATGACGGCGTGTTGCTGCTTGATATTGGCGTTCCCGTCCCAGGTCTTCGCGCCTTGTCGTGTCCGGCAGCGGAATCGCTTTATCATTGGGTTCATGGAGGCGTTCTGCCTGCCGCCGCGCGCCGATTCGGCAGCAGCGTCGTGCGCATTCAGAGCTATGGCACCTATGCTTGCCGTACGCGCAATAGTCAGGCGGGCGCGAAGCTCTCTGAACATGCGCGTGCGAACGCGGTTGATATTGCGAGCTTCACGTTAGCCAACGGGCGGACTGTGTCCGTAAAATCGGGGTGGCGCGGCGATGATGACGAGCAGGCGTTTCTGAGCGACGTGCACAAGGCGGGATGCGATCGCTTCAATGTTGTTATCGGACCCGATGGCGACAAATATCATCAGGATCATATCCACCTCGACAAGGGCGCATGGCCCTATTGTCGCTAGGCGACTGGTTTTTAACACACGCGGCGCTAGAAGACTCATATGACCGAAAAACCAAAGCTACACGAACGTATTTACCCGTCCTCGCGCGAGGACGCCCATTATGCCGCCACGCAAAAATCGATCCCGCAGACCGAGCATCCAAGCTATACGCTGGCGTTTCAGGATACCGAGTTCCTGCTGCGCGAAGAACTTCGGCCTGTGCGGTTTCAGCTGGAACTTTTGAAACCTGAAATGATCCTTCAGGAACATAATATCGGGTCGACGTTCGTGATTTACGGATCTGCGCGCATTCCTTCGCCCGAAGCGGCTGATGCGCTTGTGGCTGCTGCGACAACCGATTGGGACCGTAAAGTTGCCGAGCGTCTGAAGGCCAAGTCAAAATATTACGAGGAAGCGCGCAAGCTTGCCTTTCTTGTGTCGTCCTTGCCAAAAAACGGCGAAGCGCGGCAATTCGTCGTCTGCTCGGGTGGTGGCCCTTCGATCATGGAGGCGGCGAATCTCGGCGCGCATCAGGCTGGCGGGGAATCGGTTGCGCTCAACATTGTGCTCGAACACGAACAGTTGCCGAATGAATATGTGACGCCCGCATTGTCGTTCCAGTTTCACTATTTTGCCTTGCGGAAGATGCATTTTCTGATCCGCGCGCGCGCCGTTGCGGCGTTTCCGGGCGGCTATGGGACGTTTGACGAGCTGTTCGAAACGTTGACGCTGATCCAGACCGGCAAAATCAAGCCGATGCCGATATTGCTCTTTGGCAAGGAATTCTGGACGCGGATCATCGATTTTGAAGCGCTTGCCGAGGAAGGCACGATTTCAAGAGAAGATCTTGACCTCTTTCACTTCGTCGAAACCGCCGAAGATGCGTGGGGGATCGTCGTAGGATTTTACGAGATGCAGGCTGTTACTGCTGCTTGTTACCCGCCAAAATAAAAGGGGCGTCGGCAATATCTGCCGACGCCCCTTTTAAGACAGTCTGTCCTGCGCTTTAGTGCGTTTCGGCGGCTTCTGCCGGTGCTGCTTCTGCGGTTTCGGCTGTTGCCTCATCTGCCGGAGCTTCCTCGGCGGCGACCGCTGGTGGCGTTGGCATTGGAAGTGGGCTGTCGCTCTGCGCATTGAGATAGGCCAGAAGGTCAGCGCGGTCCTTGTCCTTGCCGATGCCTGCAAAGCTCATCTTGTTGCCGGGAATGAACGCCTTGGGGCTTTTCAACCAGGCGCTCAGTTCATCGAAGCCCCATGTGCCGCCGTGATTTTGCACGGCGTCGGAATAGCCAAACCCGGCGACATGTGCGATCTTTGAACCGACTATGCCATATAGATTTGGTCCCTGACCGCTCGGCCCGCCTTTGGCGATCGTATGACAAGCAGCGCATTTCTTGAACTGCGCTTCACCCTTGGCGATCGATGCGTCGGCCATGAACATTGAAATCGGCATTTCGGCCGGTTCTTCTGTGGCTTCGCTCGCTTCGTGCTCGACGCCTTCAACGATATAGCCCTTTTGCTCCGGCGCGTGGCCCGGATAGACAAAACCGGTGAGGATCGACAGCCCGAGGACGGCAATCGCCCCGGCAAGAACCCAACCGATAATCTTATTCCATTCGTAACTGTCCACCTGTGTACCTCCGGCGAAGGGTTCGCTGTCCCTGGGTCAAAATTCGCGCGGAACATAGTCAGCACCTGCCGCCTTGCCAAGCGCCTGTTCGTCGCAGGCATGACTTGACGCGGGAAGCTCATGCACAGCAAAGACAAAAGTTATGGACACATTTCCCGAATCCGCCGCGCGGCTTGTTGCTGCTATGACCGAAAAAGCCGTTGAAACGCCGGAGAAAGCTGTGGCGTTTCAAGGTGCGCCGGGCGCCTATTCGCATCAGGCGGCGATTGAATCGGGCCGCGACGTTCTGCCCATGCCGTGCCTGTCATTTGCCGACACGATCGATGCTGTCGTCAAGGCCAGGGTGGCGCGGGCAATCATTCCGATTGAAAATTCCTTGCATGGACGGGTCGCGGACATTCATTTTCTGCTGCCTGAATCGGGCCTTTCAATTGTGGCTGAACATTTCGTGCGCGTACGCCATTGCCTGCTTGGCCTTAAGGGTGCGAAGCGCGAGGATATCAAAACGGCGATCAGTCATCCGCAAGCGCTTGGCCAATGTCGCAAACGCCTGCGTGAGTGGGGCATCGCGCCGAACCCGGCTTTCGATACTGCAGCATCGGCCGCGCGTGTCGCCGATGAGGGCGATGCCAGCATCGCGGCCATTGCATCACGGCTTGCGGGAGAGCTTTACGGACTCGACGTGCTGGCAGAGAATATCGAGGATGAGACGCACAACACCACGCGTTTTGTTGTCGTTGCAGGTGAGGCTATCGAGCCCGATGCATCATTGCCTGCAATGACGTCGATTATGTTCGAGGTGCGCTCGGTCCCTGCGGCACTTTACAAGGCACTGGGCGGATTTGCGACCAACGGCGTCAACATGACCAAGATCGAAAGCTACATGCGCGACGGGGAGTTCTCCGCTGCCGAATTCTATGTCGATATTGAAGGGCGCCCGAGTGATCCGGCGGTCGAGCGCGCGCTCGACGAACTGCGCTTTCATACAAAATGGGTGCGGATCATCGGTACTTACGCACAGGCCCGCCCGCGCTAGAGTTTGTTCGATTTATGCCCCGGAATGTAAAGAGAAGTATTGCATTGGCGGGCAAGTTTCCAGCATAGCCGCTTATTTGTAAAATCAGGCGGCTGCAGGCAGATGATATGAACGACACTTCTCTTCCACCGACGATCCGCGACATTACTGTGCTGATCCTTGCCGGACAGCGTGACGGTGTGTCGAACCCGCTGGCAGTCGCAGCCAATGTCAGCCACAAGTGCCTCGTTCCGGCCGGTGGCAGGCCGCTTATCGCGCATGTGCTCAAGACACTGATCGCGTCGCCTGTTGTTGGCCATATCATGATATCAATCGACCGTGACGTTTTCGAAGGCATCGCTGAAGTTGATCAGCTGAAAGCGCAAAATCGTCTTACCATCGTCAAACCGGCGCTTGGTATTGCTGAGAGCGTCGAGGCGGCTGCTGCGGTTTCGCCAAGCTGGCCAATGTTGATTACAACCGGCGATAATATTCTGCTGACGACGGACGCGGTTGAACGCATGGCACAAGCCTTTGCAAACCCCGAAGTCGATGCGTCTGTGGGCTTGACCACGAAGACCGCCGTACAGCGCGAACATGAGCGTGGCCAGCGTCGTTTTTACGAGCTTGCCGATGAAGGCTACGCCAATTGCAATCTTTACGCGCTGTCGAGTCCAAAGGTCATGGCCGCGACCGAGCTTTTTCGTGAAGGCGGGCAGTTCGCGAAAAAGCGCAAGCGTATGATCCGCGCCTTTGGTGTGTGGAACGTCATGCTGTTCCTGTTGAAAATCGGCGATATTCACAAGATGTTCGAACGCGTTTCACGCCGTGTCGGCGTGGCCATCAAGCCAGTGATTTTTGAAGACGGCGCGCTTGCCATCGATGTCGATGACGAGAATACCTACGAGGTTGCCGAAGGCATATTGATCGCGCGGCAAGGTGGCTAGAACCGGTACTGAAACCGCGTACAGGGCGCTTGTTGATGCTGGAGAGCTTAACCCTGATGTCGATCAGGCTGCTGCAGCAGCACGACTTGATGTGCTTCAGACTGAACTTGAAGAACCAGAGAAAAAATACGGTGTTTTAAGCAAAATATTTTTTCGTCATAAACCTGCGAAACCGCGCGGCGTTTATCTGTGGGGTTCGGTCGGGCGCGGCAAGTCGATGTTGATGGACCTGTTCTTCAGCCACGTCGACATTGCATCGAAGCGCCGTGTGCATTTTCATGAATTCATGCTTGAAGTGCACAGCGCGCTGCACGCCTGGCGTGCGAAAAATGTTGATGATCCGATTATTCGCGTCGCCAGTGACGTGGCGCATGGCGCGCGCCTGCTGGCGTTCGATGAAATGCAGGTGACGAATGTTGCCGACGCAATGATCCTTTCGCGGCTGTTTACCGCGTTGATGGCAAGCGGGGTGACTGTTGTCGCGACATCGAACCGACCACCGCGCGACCTTTACAAGGATGGACTGAACCGTGACCTGTTCCTGCCGTTCATCGATCTGATCGAATCGGAACTTGATGTGCGTGGGCTGAATGGGCCGACAGATTATCGTCTTGATCGTCTTGGTGGCATGCCGACCTATTATACGCCAAACAGCACGGAAACGAGCCAAGCGCTGTCGGAGTTGTTCTTTCGCTTAACCGACTATCCGCCAGAAGATCGTGCGCATGTGCCGTCAGAAAGCATCCCGGTTTATGGCGGTCGGGAACTCTTCGTGCCGAAGTCGTTAAAGGGGGTCGCGGTGTTTTCGTTCAAGCGTCTGTGTGGTCAGCCACGCGGCGCGGCGGATTATCTGGCGATTGCGCGACATTTTCACACAGTCTTTATGGTCGGGGTGCCGGTGATGGGACCCGAACACAGGAACGAGGCGTCGCGCTTTATTGCGCTCATCGATGCGCTTTACGAGTATCGTGTCAAGCTGCTGATGGGGGCCGACGCCATGCCCGCGGCGCTTTATGCAATGGGTGATGGAACGTTTGAATTTGAACGCACGATTTCGCGGCTTATGGAAATGCAATCGGCAGATTACATGGCCCAAGGTCATGGCGCAGCAGTTTAAAGGGCAGGCCGCGTACATCGATACCGTGGCGCATTGGCATCCTTGTCACGAATTGTATTGACACAGGCGAATTTCGTCCAATTCCGTTGTTGCAGTGCAGCGGACATGCCGCTATCCGGTGCCCCGAACTCAGCAGACCCAGAAGGAAACTCCCCAGCATGGCACGCAATAAAATTGCTTTGATCGGCGCCGGTATGATTGGTGGCACGCTCGCCCACCTCGTCGGTTTGAAAGAACTTGGTGACGTTGTTCTGTTTGATATTGCCGAAGGTATGCCCGCCGGAAAGGCGCTCGACCTGAGCCAGTCTTCACCCGTCGAAGGTTTTGACGCGCAATTGAAGGGCACCAGCGATTACGCCGATATTGCAGGCGCCGACGTTTGCATCGTGACGGCCGGCGTCGCTCGCAAGCCGGGAATGAGCCGCGATGATCTGCTCGGCATCAATTTGAAGGTCATGAAGTCGGTCGGTGAGGGCATCAAGAAGCATGCGCCGAATGCCTTTGTTATCTGCATCACCAACCCGCTTGATGCGATGGTCTGGGCGCTGCGCGAATTTTCGGGTCTTCCTGCCAATAAGGTTGTCGGCATGGCGGGCGTGCTTGATTCGGCGCGTTTCCGCTATTTCCTTGCTGACGAATTCGATGTTTCGGTCGAAGACGTGACGGCGTTCGTGCTTGGTGGCCACGGTGACACGATGGTTCCGGTTCCAGCTTACTCAACCGTTGCCGGTATTCCGATCCCCGATCTCATCAAGATGGGTTGGACGAGCCAGGACAAGATCGACGCGATTGTCGACCGCACGCGCAAAGGCGGCGGCGAGATTGTCGGGTTGCTGGGCAATGGCAGCGCCTATTACGCGCCCGCGTCCTCGGCGATCGCAATGGCGGACAGCTATTTGAAGGACAAGCGCCGGGTTCTCCCCTGTGCGGCTTACCTTGAAGGGCAATATGGCGTTGACGGTATGTATGTCGGCGTACCGGTCATCATCGGCGAAGAGGGTGTCGAAAAAATCATCGAAATCGACCTCGACGCTGAAGCCAAGAGCAATTTCAACACCTCGGTCGACGCGGTGAAGGAGCTGATGGCTGCTTGCCGCGAAATCGACGGATCGCTGAAATAAAAGGACGTAAATCCAGATGAATATCCATGAATATCAGGCGAAGGCGTTGCTCGCTAAGTTCGGTGCGCCAATTTCAAAAGGCTTTCCGGCCTTTACGCCCGATGATGCGGTTGATGCCGCAGCCCAGCTTCCCGGACCCGTTTACGTCGTAAAATCGCAGATCCATGCTGGTGGCCGTGGCAAGGGCAAGTTCAAAGGCCTTGGCCCCGACGCCAAAGGCGGCGTCCGAGTCGTCAAGAGCATCGACGATGTCCGCGACAACGCTGCTGAAATGCTCGGCCGGGTTCTGGTCACGCACCAGACCGGACCTGAAGGCAAGGAAGTCAAACGCCTTTACATTGAAGACGGCGCGGCTATCAAAAACGAGTATTACCTCTCGATGCTCGTCGATCGCGCGTCGGGACGACTGGCTTTCGTGGTTTCGACCGAAGGCGGCATGGATATCGAAGAAGTCGCGGCGGAAACGCCCGAAAAGATCCACACCATCAGCATCGACCCGGCGACCGGCTTCATGCCGCATCACGGGCGCGGCGTTGCAGCAGCGCTGAAGCTGAAAGGTGACACGGCAAAGCAGGCCGCAAAGGTCGCAAAGCAGCTCTATACGGCGTTCACGTCGACTGACGCTGCGCTGCTGGAGATAAACCCGCTGATCCAGACCGAAAGTGGCGATATCGTCGTCCTCGACGCCAAGATGGGTTTTGATGGCAACGCGCTTTTCCGTCACCCCGACATTATGGAACTTCGCGACGAAAGCGAAGAAGACGCGATGGAGATCGAGGCGTCGAAATACGACCTTGCCTATGTCAAGCTTGACGGCAATATCGGTTGCATGGTGAACGGCGCAGGCCTTGCCATGGCAACGATGGACATCATCAAGCTGAACGGCGCAGAGCCTGCAAACTTCCTTGACGTTGGCGGCGGCGCCACCACGGAAAAGGTAACCGCAGCGTTCAAGATCATCCTCAATGACCCGGCGGTCGAAGGCATTCTCGTCAATATTTTTGGCGGCATCATGCGCTGTGATATTATTGCCGAGGGCATCGTTGCAGCCGCGAAGGAAGTGAACCTTTCCGTCCCCCTCGTCGTGCGTCTCGAAGGCACGAACGTCGATCAGGGCAAGACTATCCTCGCCGACAGTGGACTGCCCATCGTTTCGGCTGACAATCTCGGCGATGCTGCGCAAAAGATCGTCGCACAAGTGAAAAAGGCAGCCTGACCAAATGAGCATCCTCATCAACAAAGACACCAAGGTTCTCTGTCAGGGACTGACCGGCAATACCGCGACTTTCCACACCGAAGCGGCGATCGCATATGGCACCAAAATGGTCGGCGGCGTTGTTCCGGGTAAAGGCGGGCAGGAGCATCTTGGCCTTCCCGTATTTGGCACCATGCGCGAAGCGATGGACGCGACCAAGGCCGACGCTAGCGTCGTTTACGTACCGCCGCCCTTTGCCGCCGATTCGATTCTGGAGGCGATTGAAGCTGAAGTGCCGCTTATCATTTGCATCACCGAAGGCATTCCTGTGCTCGACATGGTGCCGGTGAAGCGGGCGCTTACGGGATCGAAATCGCGGCTGATCGGGCCGAACTGCCCCGGCGTTCTGACACCTGACGAATGCAAGATCGGCATCATGCCGGGCAATATCTTCAAAAAGGGTTCGGTCGGTGTGGTATCGCGTTCAGGGACGCTTACCTATGAAGCCGTGCACCAGACAAGCGCGGTTGGCCTTGGTCAGACGAGCGCGGTCGGCATTGGCGGGGATCCCGTCAATGGTACGAATTTCATCGATGTTCTGGATCTTTATCTCAATGATCCTGAAACCAAATCGATCATCATGATCGGCGAAATCGGTGGTTCGGCTGAGGAAGAAGCAGCCGACTTCATCAAATCGCACAAGATCAAGAAGCCTATGGTAGGCTTTATCGCCGGACGCACGGCGCCAAAGGGTCGGACAATGGGCCATGCAGGCGCGATTGTATCTGGCGGCAAAGGCGGCGCTGAAGACAAGATTGCAGCGATGGAAGCTGCCGGGATTGTCGTCTCGCCAAGCCCGTCCGAGCTTGGCACAACGCTGATGAAGCTGTTGA
>JBFKAE010000118.1:0-10282 GCA_041621755.1 Sphingomonadaceae bacterium
GCGCACGCGTATCAATGGCGCGCGCGACACGATGGGATTGTTCGGCGTTGTGCTCTTGCTTGCAATCCCGGCCGCGCTTGAACATCTGAACGGCCTTGACGACACGCTACGGGTGCAGGTCATGGGGTGGATTCTGATCATTGCGCTGCCGCTTACCGTGTTCGTGGCGGTGACGCGCGTGCCCGAAGTCCGGCATGCGCCAGGGGAAGTTCAGAAGATGCTGCCGTCCTGGCAATCAGTTTTTCGCAATCGCATTCTTGGGCGCCTGCTTGTCGCCGATGTGCTGACGGGGATCGGCATTACGTCGACGGCGGCGATGTTCCTGTTTTATGTCGACCATGTGCTTGATGCCGCGGCCTATGCGACGACGGCGCTGATCTGGTATTATATTGGCGGCACCATCGGCATACCGCTTTGGGTACGGGTCAGCATATGGCTGGAAAAGCACCGCACGCTGGCGCTGGCGAAGCTGATTATGGCGGCGATGCTGCCAATCTTCCTGATCCTGCCAAAGGAAAACGGCATGGTGCTCATGCTGTTCATGTCGGTTTACGGCGTCGCGCTCAGCTCGGGCACGGTGCTTTTGCGCGCCATTGTCGCCGATGTTGTCGACGTCGATCACCTTGAAGGCGGGCAGGAGCGTACCGGTTTTTATTACGCGCTGCTCAATATGGCCAGCAAGACCGGCATGGCGCTTGCCGTTGGCTGCACCTATGCGCTGCTCGATGTGATCGGCTTTACCCCGGGCAAGGAAAACACCCCCGAAGCCATCGTGGGATTGAGCGCGGTATTCATCGGAACGCCGCTTATCGTCTATCTCGCCGCTGCTGCTGTCATGTGGAATTTCCCGCTTGGTCGCGAACGCCAGAAAGCCGTGCGCCGGGCGATAGAGAGCAAGCAGGCCACCGCTGTTTTGAATAATTAATAATATATATCAAAAGGATAAAAAATGACGGATGCAGCCGCAAAACAAATTCTCGATGTGAAAATGACCTGTAGTGGCCTTGCGACGGGCAAAATGCGCAACGAGCTTGAGGTGTTCGGCAGCTGGAACCCGGACAATCCCTGGAAACTTGCAACCGATGAAGGTGCATTTCATGGCGGGGACGGGACAGCGCCGCCGCCGCTGGCGCTGTTTGCTGCGGGCACTGCAGGGTGTTTCATGACGCAGGTGCGTGCGTTTTCAAAAAAGCTACGCGTACCCGTCACTGCATTGAAAGTGGAATGCGTCTTCAAGTGGAAGGCTGTTATTCCCGACAAGGCGCCCTATGTCAGCGAACCTGTCGGCTTTTCCATTGATATCGAGCTTGAATCGACAGCTTCTCTCGAGGACCAGAAAGCCCTGATCGATGCGGCAAAAAAGGGCTGTTTCATCGAACAAACATTGGTTCAGGCGAATGTCATCGATCACCGGCTGAAGGTTGGCGATGACTGGGTCGTCGTTTAGCGCTTATGACGATGCCGACTTTCTGGCGCGGGTTTTCTTTTGTTCTGCACCGGCGGAAATTTGCAGCAGTACGCCATCAACGACGCGTTTGATGAAGCTAGCCTCTATGATCTGTTCCGCAATAAAGCGTTCGTAGAAAATCGGCGCGACCAGTGACGTGATGATGTGATCATAATCGAGCTTCTTGGGTAGGTCGCCTTTTGCGACGGCCTTTTGCAGGATGCTGCGTGTCCGACGGCGGCGGCTTTGTGTGTAGCGTGCGTGTATCGAGGCGAGTTCCTCGTCATGCAATGATGCATTGATCAAAGAGCCGATAATACGCCCGCGCTTGTCGTCGTTCAGTGCGCTCGCCAGCCCTTCGCAATGTTCGATTAGATCGGTGCGCAAGTCGCCCGTCGTGGGCTGGTCTGTTGGTACGTAAATATGCTCGAACGTCTCCACCAGCAGGTCTTTGGGGTTCGGCCAATGCCGGTAAATCGTGCTGCGCGCAACGCCGCTCAGTTCTGAAATATGCTCGACGGTAATGCGCTGGAATCCATATTCAGCAAGCAGATCGACGGTCGCTGCCCGTACAATCCGGCGCGTTTTCAGGATGCGAGGGTCGATATTGTCATCCTCGTCCGGACTGTCTTCGAGAAGGGCCGTCTGTCGATTTTTAGGTAACATCTGTTGCATAGCGCTACACTTATGTTCTATAGTTGTATCAAGGTCGGATTTACGCCGACAACACAATGGTTAGCAGAAGAATGTCCGATCAACAACGCCCCTCGCTCGGGCCGGTTTGGGGAGATGAAGTGGAAACTCGGGATCCTCGATTTCGGCCCGAAGATGGCGGCAATGATTATGATATTGCCATTGTTGGTCTGGGTCCGGTTGGTGCGGTCGCGGCAAATCTTTGCGCGCGTCAGGGCTTGAGGACTCTTGTCGTCGAGCGCGACAGGGAGCCCTACACAATGCCGCGCGCCATCCATTTCGATGCAGAGATCATGCGTATCTTTCAATCGATCGGCGTTGCCGACGAGATCGCAAGCATCAGCCGTCCGATGACGGGCTCTGTCTATCTTGGCGTTGATGGCAAACCCATCCGGGTTCTGCGCACCCGCGACACCAGACAGCAGCTCGGCTGGCCAGCAAGTCAGCTGTTTTACCAGCCACAGCTCGAAGCGGTTTTAAGAGCGCACCTTGCCGATCGGCCGGAAGCAACCATTTGCCTGCAGACACATTGCGAGACGATCCGTCAGGACGATGACAGGGTCACGCTTGGTCTTCTGGACATTGACACAGGCGAAAAACGCTCTGTTACGGCGTCTTATGTCCTGGGCTGCGATGGTGCGCGCAGTGCCGTTCGCAAATCCATGTCGATTGCACTTGATGATATGGAATTCGAGGAAGGCTGGCTCGTCGTGGATGCGATGGTCGATGGTCCCATGCGCTGGCCGGAAAAGTACGAAATCACAGAAGATGTCCGCACGCACGGCTTTTCCCTGATGCTGTGCGATCCTGATCGGCCGACGACGGTTATTCCCGGTCCCGGTCAGCATCGTCGCTGGGAATTCATGTTGCGACCCGAAGAAACGCCGGATGATATTGACGATGCGCGTGTTCGCGCTTTGGTGGGCGCGTGGGTGAATATTGACGACGTCGAGATCGTACGCGCCGCCGTCTATCAGTTTCACGGCCTGATCGCCGAACGCTGGCAATCGCGCCGGGTGTTTCTGTTGGGCGATGCCGCGCACCAGACGCCGCCATTTTACGGGCAAGGCATGTGTCACGGATTGCGCGATGCCGCCAATCTCATCTGGAAGTTGCAGCTTGTCCTTGAAGGAAAATGCCTAGCGGCGATCCTTGAAAGCTATGAAGTCGAACGGCGTCCGCATGTGCAGGCGATTATCGAAGCCTCGGTCACCGCAGGCGCTGCAATTTGCATTCAGGATCGCGCGCGGGCCATCAAGCGCGATCAGGAATTTCGTGCCGCCGAGAAGGCGCGCAAGGCCTCTGCCGCGATGACCGATGTTGTGCCACCGCTCAGGCATGGACTGATCGCACAAGCGCCAGGCCCTGTCGGTGACGTGCGCGGCGCTCTGTTTTTCCAGCCGCCGAGCGCAGACGCGCATGGGGCGGCCTCCCGGCTTGACGATCGCTTTGCGTATCGACCGGCGCTGATCGGGTGCAATATTGATCCGATGGTCGGCGTTAATCCCGCACTGCGAAGGGCATGGCGCGCGATGGGCGGCGGCACGTTCATCATCTATTCCGGCGATCTCGAGGTCGGGGCAGAAGATGAATATGCCGGTGAAATCATTCTCGATACCGATGGCGCACTCACCGCATGGTTCGAGAATATCGACGCATCGATCATCGTGCTGCGGCCGGATCGCTATATTTTCGGCGCCACAAACGCGACAGGCACCAGCGACCTGCTCGCAGATTTTTTTGATGCGGCGCATTTGCATGTGAACGATGGCGACTGGGCGTATCCAGTTTCAGGGGAGGAGCAACACGCATGAAACTGGCGCGTTTTGTAACGGCGGACGGTGATCGACGGCTCGGCATTGTCGGCGAGACGGGGCTTGTCGATCTGGGGGGTGACCGGACATTACCGAGATCACTGGAAGAGTTTCTGGATCAGGGCGATGTCGCCTGGGACCGGGCAAAGCGCATGTCGGAGAGCGAGGCGGTCATTCCGTTTGATGATCTTAGATTATGCGCGCCGCTGTCGAGACCGCGAAAATACCTGGCCATTGCGTCAAATTACCAAAGTCATATTGACGAGGTGAAACGCAAGAACGCGGCCTATGAACCGCCTGTTTTCCAGCGCTGGTTCAACAAGCAGACAAGCTGCATAAACGATCCTTATGCACCGATTGTCATGCCACATGAAGGCGACGATCTCGATTACGAGGTTGAACTTGCGCTCGTCATCTCGCGCCGTTGCGCGCGCGTCACGGCTAAAGAGGCCCCCGATTATGTCGCCGGTTACATGATCTGCAACGATGTCAGCGTCCGCAACTGGCAAAAGCGCAGTCCGACGATCACACTTGGCAAGTCCTTTGATACGCATGGTCCGATCGGTCCGTGGCTGGTGACCCCCGACGAAATAGGCGATCCGCACGCCCTGCGCTTGACGTGCAGCGTCAATGGCGAGATCCGGCAGGATGGCAATACGTCTGAAATGCTGCACAATTGCTACCAGCAAATTGCTTATCTGTCCGAGGCCTTCACGCTTGAAGCAGGCGATATCCTTGCCACGGGTACACCGTCTGGCACTGGCGCGGGCATGACCCCGCCCGGATTGTTGAAGGTCGGCGATGTCGTGCGCTGCGAAATTGAAAAGATCGGCGCTATCGAAGCAAAAGTGATCGACCGCTGATCATGGATTGATCCGGTCGTGACGCATGTCAGCGTCCGCCACCGTCCGGGTGCCGCTGTGTACGGGTCATGTTGGTTTTGGCCCTAGCGCTTTGGGTAATCGGATGGAGCGGGGTCTGCACCTGGCCAGCACACGGGGGCATCGCTGGCCATAGCCTCGCCGACCTTGCTCCAAGGTGCCATGTGGATGGTGCGCATGTCGCGGCGGCTGATCTGCCACTGCCCATTATCGCGTGTATATTCGTCCTGATAGCGGACAGCGCCGAATATCATCTGTCCGCCAATGACCAGTTCCAGATGCGCGCCCACCAGTCCTGTCGCACGATCTATATCAGGAAAGGTATAGAGGCCATAGTGGGGCGTATGAACGGTAAGCCCCATGTGCGTTCTTGATTGGGCAATGAAATCGATGATGCCCTGTCGCCCTTCTCCGCAGACTGTACCCGACGTGCTGAAGGTGGCATTCGCGGTGAAGCTCTTGCCTATGCCGTCCATGTCATCGCCGTCGGCGGCCAGAAAATAGCGCACATTGAGATCATCGAGCGCGGCCCGGTCTTCGAGGCGCGCCAGTCGGTGTTCGATCGTGTTCATAGTGCTGTCTCAGCCTGTGGTGTCGGGAAGCGGTTCAAAATTACCATAGCCACCGCGAAAGAACAGCAGGGGCTTTTCGGGGCTGACGACGTCAAGTTCCTGTACGCGGCCAAGAACGATGAAATGATCGCCGGCCTCGTGCACGGCATCGAGTGTGCAATCGATCCAGGCGACGACATCGTCGAGCACTGGCGAGCCGTTCGCCGAATGTCGATGCGACAGGCCGGCAAATTTATCGTCACCCTTGGCCGAAAACCGGCGGCAGAGATCGCGCTGGTCGCTAGAAAGCACATTGACGCAAAAGCGCCGAGCGCGTTCGATCCGTGGCCAGCTTGTCGACGAACGATCGGGGAAAAAGGCGACGAGCGGGGGATCAAGTGAGACTGACGTGAACGAGCCAACGACCATGCCAACCGATGAACCTTCGGGTTCGCTTGCCGTGACCACGCATACGCCGGTTGGATAGTGACCAAGCACCTGACGGTATGTTGCGCCGTCAATGACCGGGTCGATGCGAAGGGTCATTTCCCGACCCAGACCGGCTTGCGCCGCTCTGCAGCCGCAGCAAGTCCTTCTTTCTGATCCGCACAGCCGTGATAGGCTTCGATGTCTTCGAATTTCGTCATCAGCGCGGTTTCCAGTGGATGGCCAAGACGCCCAAGCGCTGCGGCCTTTGCGGCCTGGACAGCGAGCGGCGAGGCCGCATTCAGCTTGTCGGCCCATTTTCGTGCCGCACCAGCAAGATCGGCGTAGGGCACGACTTCGTTGACAAGACCATATTGCGCCGCCTGATCGGCCTTTATGCGGTCGCCGGTCAGGATCAATTGCAGGGCGATATGATACGGCAACTGACGGATTGCCCGGTGCACGACGCCGCATTCGCCGATAATGCCGACCTTGGTTTCCGGCAGGCCGAACTGCGCGGTATCGGCCGCGACGATGATGTCGGCGCACATGGCGAGTTCGAACCCGCCGCCAACGCAAAAGCCTTGAACCGCTGCGACCATCGGCTTTTTGAGTGTGACCAGCGGACCGCCGATTCCGGTCAGGCCGCCACCAAGTGCCATGCGCCCGTCGCGATCCGTACCGCCCGAAACATCCGCCCCGATGCAAAAGCCCTTTTCGCCTTCGGCCGATAAAATCACCGCCCAGATGTCGGAATTGCTGTTGATTTCAGCCCAGGCGTCGAACATCGCCTGATCCATGTCAGGCGTGATCGCATTCAAGCCCTGCGGACGGTTGAGATGCACATGGGCGATATGCCCGTCGCGGGTGAATTCGAGATCTGCCATAGTCTACTCCTTGGGGGGCACCAGCGGCGTGGTCGGTGCCACCTTAAATTCGCGCATTACGGCTTTGAGGCCCTTGTCACGCATGCGTTCACGGATCGCGAGCACCGCAGGATCAAGGTGCAGCAGCGCGTCAATCTCGGCGATACCCGATAAGGCCTGACGGAAGCCGCCCGCCTCTGCAGCGCGGTTGATCGACAGTTTTTTCAGTCGCAAAACTTCGGGCGGGACAAGCGCCATGCGCTCTGCCAGTGATCGTACCGCCGGGATCAGGTCTTCGGCAGGAACGCAGTGATTGGCCCAGCCCCATTCGACCGCGGTTGGCCCGTCAATCCAGTTGCCGGGCACGAAGGCAAATTCCTTGGCGCGCTTGTGCCCGACGAGGTTGACCCAGGTCGGGGCGATAAAGCCGCCGCCAATCGGCACGGTCGGCTCGCCAATGCGAACATCGTCGGTAACGATTGTAATGTCGGTGAACACGCACATTTGCGCGGCTGTCGCCATGCAATAGCCATGCACGGCAGCAATGACCGGTTTGGGGTGGTCCCAGATCTGCAACCAGCGGGCGACATTGGCTTCGAGCCGCGCGCGGTCTTCGGCCACGTTGGGTGGGCCTTTGTCGCTGCCGCCATAGCCTGACAAATCAATGCCCGAACAGAAGCCACGGCCTTCGCCGCGAATGGCGATGACGGGTGCGCCTTCGGTCTTCAGCCGTTCCAGCGCGTTGGCAAGCTCATCGAGCAACTGCGGCGACAGCGCATTGGCAGCCTCCGGCCGGTTGAGCACGAGCCAACTGACGTTTTGCTCGTGATCGAGCCGAATGGTTTGATAGTCCCCCGACACGGCTTATTCAGCCCGTCCGACCGGGTTGCCAGCTTTGACGTGATAGTCGGTCGTCATCGTCGTGCGCAATTCCCGACGCTTGAACTTCCACTGCCCGTCAACTTTCACAACGGTGTCGAAATACTGACCATAAAGAATGCCGTCCGGGCGTTCCTTTTGATATCTGTGGATGGCAAGCACGATCGAGCGCACATTGGCCTCGGTGTCACTGAGAAAGTCGACGACAATGTTGCTGTTGTGATGCGAGGTGCCCTTGAAAAACGTGCCAATGCCTTCGAGGGTTTTTTTATACGCTTCCATGCCCGTCGCGCCGAAATTCGGGGCATAGCTGACTTCGCAATCCTCGACGAACAGCGCTGCCAGCGTGTCAGGGCGGTTCATGTCGAGCGCGTAGCTATATTCAAACATCATGCGTTCGATGGCCTGCTGTTCGATCAGCTTGTCGGCGTTCGTCATAGTCATAGTCTTTTCTTTCCAGATCAGCTTGTGATGCAATTCAGGGGGGAATGGGGGGCCAATCCGGCGATTTACCGCCTGATCCAGCAGGCCCCCCAACACAGTTTTCCTTGCTGCCGTCGCCCGGTCACAGGAAAGAAGGCCGGGCGATCAACCGAATTAGAATTTGACGGATAATTCGGCACCGATGGTTCTCGGAGCACCTGGATATGCTGTGTTATAACCGCCTGCAGCACCCATGGCGTAACCGGATATGAAGTACAGCTTGTCGGCAACGTTCTGGACATAGACGCCCAACGAAACCTGACTGTTCATGATTTCATTCCAGCTATAGCGCAGGTTGATCGTGGTGTAGCCGTTCAGGCTGGTTCCCGGCGTGACGGATCCTTCGTTGCTCGAGAAAAACGTCTTTGTTTGCCGGTAAAGATCGGCGCGGATGTGCATGTTGCCGAGCGAATCTGGAACCGGTAACGTCAGGTCGGCTGCAATCGACCCTGCCCACTTGGGCGTGTCAGGATACGAGTCGAAAGTGATGAAATAGCCTGCCTGACCTGTCAGCGGCTCCATATCGACAATATTCTTGGTATATTTTGCGTCGGTATAGGCAAGGTTGAAGCTGAGATCCAACCAGTCGGTCAGGCCGATGCCGCCATCCAATTCCACACCCGTGATCTTGGCTTCGGGAACATTGAGGGTGAATCCGGCAGGATTGCCCTGAATGACAGCATAGACCGCATGCTGCCCCTTCTTGACGATTGTGTGATACAGCGCGGAATTGAAGTAGGCGCGGGTGCCTCCGACATAACCGCTATATTTGTAGCCAACTTCAATATCCTTGACATATTCATTACCAAAGAAATTGGTGTCCGGCCTTGCAATGGCCGGTGCCACGGTCCCGTTGAAATTCCCCGAACGGAAGCTGCCGCGCTGGGAGAGATAGACCATGTTGTCGTTGTCGATCTGATACTGGAGGCTGGCTGTCCATGCAGGCGCGGAGAGTTTGCGCTTTTGCGGGATATAGGTGGTATCGCCAAACACGTTGCCGGGCGCCTGCGCAAGAGCCACCTTCTCCCACGTATACCGGCCACCGGCAATGGCTGTCAGCTTGTCGGTAAGCTTGTAACTGAGCTGGGCATAGACGGCCTTGGAGCTATCCTTGGTGTTGTAGGTATAGTCGATGTCCGCAGGTAGGCCGAAGACTCCTGCGGTCACAGGGTCGAGGTCAGAACCGACATGCACCGGAATGATCTCGAAACGCTTGCTGGTCGAATAATAGACACCCGCAGTATATTGGAGCTTGTCGTCAGCCGAGCTGCCCTGAACCTGCAATTCTTCACTGATATAGCGCGACTTGAAGGTCTGCCCACCCGGGCCACCTTCGCCGGCAAGCCCCGTTGTATTGTCGGGGTCGTTATAGAGCCATAGTGCGCCGAAAGGGCCGCCGGCAAGATTGCCGGGGGTGCGGGCATAGCCCTTCATATAGCTGAAGATATTTTTGACCGTCACCAGATCGCCTGCTTCGACTTCCGTCGTATTGGTGATGTAGGTGTTGTGCGCCTTGTGCGGCAGGTCGAACTGGAGCCAGATTTTATAAGGATTGGCCTTTGACCATGCTGCATAACCCTCAACGCCACCGGGCCAGCGTGCGGGACCATAAGCGGGTCCCGGCGAGAGGTTGCTGTCGCCGATAAAGTTGCCGTTGATGTTACGGATGGCGCCTGAGAGCACATTATAGACGGTGTCGAGCGTGCTGGTCAGTAGAAATCCATTATTGTTCGGGGTGGAGGTGATGCCGTTGTTGATGAACTGACTGCCGATACCGCCCGTGGTGTAGTAATTGTGCAGGTTGCCGGTACCCTCTGAACCCTTCACATCGCTATATTGCACCATAAGCGTGTTCTTTATGGTTTCAGTCGGCGTGAATACGATCGTGCCGCGACCGGAAATGCTGTCCTTGTCGCCCAATGTATTGCCGGTGTTGATATTTTTCATGTAGCCATCTGCTTTGGTGTAATCAAAGGCCAGACGGACGGCCAGCTTGTCTTCGACAATCGGAAGGTCGATGGCACCCTGGGCCTGAAAACTGTTCCGCTCGGCGGCGCGAAGCGTCAAATAGCCGCCCACTTCATTGCCCGGCATCGGCGTCGAATAAAGGACCGCGCCGCCGGTTGCATTGCGTCCGAAAAGCGTACCCTGCGGGCCTTTCAGGACCTGAATCGATCCCAGATCGAAAAAGGCCGTCGCGGTGTTGCCCGGAATGTAGGGTGCTTCGTTGACGTAGGTCAGC
>JBFKAE010000119.1:0-10149 GCA_041621755.1 Sphingomonadaceae bacterium
ACTGGGGCGGTCAAAAGGTGGCTTGAGCACCAAGCTTCATGCCGCCACCGATGCTCTTGGCAATCCGGTCCGCTTCATCCTGACAGGCGGCGAACGTAACGACATCACGCAGATTGAGCCGCTGCTTGACGGCCTGAAGGCGGGACTGTCAGGATTTCCGTGTGTGGGCGGGCGGTTGACCATCAGGCTGACATAGCTCTGATGAAACGCTCACCGAAGATCACGGCAAACTGTGCTTTGGCCATGGTCCACTCACGTGGTGGCATTTTCCACTCTTTTTCCGAGCGGTTCAAGATCAGATAAAGCAGCTTTGTTGCCGCGTCATCGCTCGGGAAATGCCCCCTGGCTCTGACAGCCCTGCGCAGCTTCGAGTTCAAAGCCTCGATGGCATTTGTGGTGTAGACGATCCGGCGGACCTCATCTGGAAATGCAAAAAATGGGATAACCTCAGCCCAGGCACGCCGCCAGCTCTGCCCGATGGCGGGATAACGCTGGCCCCAGGGGCCGGCCTCGAAGGCTGTGAGTGCCTGTTCGGCAGCGTCGGCACTGGGTGCGCGGTAGATCTCCTTGAGCGCGGCCGCCAAGCCCTTGCGATCCTTCCAGGATACAAAATCCATCGAGTTGCGCAGCAAATGAACAATACAGCTTTGAACCACGGCGTCCGGGAAGACTGCCGTGATCGCGTCAGGGAAGCCCTTGAGGCCATCGACGACGGCCAGCAGGATATCCTCGGTGCCGCGGTTGCGTAGCTCGTTCATGACCCGCAGCCAGAACTTGGCGCCCTCGTTCTGCTCGAGCCACAAGCCCAACACCTCCTTGGCGCCATCAGCGCGGACGCCCAGGGCGATATGGATGGCCTTGTTGCGGACCATGCCTTCGTCGCGAATCTTGACCCGGATCGCGTCGAAGAAAATGAGCGGATAGACAGGATCAAGCGGCCTTTGCTGCCAAGTGGCAACTTCGTCGAGCACGGCGTCCGTCACTGTGCTAATCAGATCCGGCGATACGTCGATGCCGTACAGATCGCGCAGATGCCCGGTAATCTCCCGGGTGCTCATGCCCCGCGCATACATCGAGATGATCTTGTCGTCGAAGCCCGGAAAACGGCGCTGGTACTTGGCTATCAGCTGGGGATCGAAGCTGGACTGACGGTCGCGTGGGACATCAATCTCCAGCTTCCCGGTCTCGGTCGTTACGGTCTTCCGACCATAGCCGTTGCGCGTGTTGCCAGCGCCATCGTCGCCAGCAAGGTGGTGATCCATCTCCGCGTTCAACGCACGCTCTGTCAGCGCTTTCTTCAGAGAATCCAATAAACCTCCCTGATCAAAGGCTGCGCTGGCCGCTCCGCCCGCCAGTAACTGATCGAGAAGCTCATTCGGTATTATAGGTTCTTTGCGTCGGGACATAGTGGGACTCCTTCTTACCCATTATGCCCGCCCACACACGGAAATCCTGACAGTCCTCGCCAGCAGCCCGGGCCGACAGGCCACGATCAAGAGCTCGGCAAAAACGTACCCCCAAAATCATTTGCAGCCGTTGACCGGCTAGAAGGACATGCATGAAACCCATTTCATTCAAGCGCCACCGCTTCCCGCCTGAGACAATTCGGCTGGCGGTTTGGCTAGCTGAGTATGAGTTGACGAATGTCTTCCAAGTCTACCAACTGGGACAGATCCATTATCATACTCCTCACAATTTTACGATGCAGCACGTCTGCCACGACCGCAGGAGTCTAATACCTGTCATTCGCTTGGCGCGCACCAAGGCTCAGCCAACGTTTTTGGCACGCTTGATCCAGAAGTCCAGAATAGGTCCGGCAGCATTTACCATGCTCGAGGGGTCGACAAATGCGTGGTTTGTGGCCACGTACATGTCATTCATACACCGCCCCATGGCACTGGGAACGCGCAAGCCTTCCGAGCCGCTCCACATATGGCATTTACGAACAACATCAGCAGCTACGATATGAGCAAATGTCGCGGCCTGACGCATCCGTTGGGTTTGCTCTTCGCTCAACAAACCGTGATTACGGCCATAATCCTGAGCATCGCCGAAGGATTTCAGGACCATCTCGCGCGCAGCAACATATTGGGCCTCCAGCAAGGCGAAGTCGGACCGGAAGACATGGCTTTCTCCAACGACACCGGGATAGGCTGGCCGTTTTTTGCTTGAAGCTATCACTGCGATTTCTTCAACAGCCCGTTTCATAAAGCCAAGCGCCACGCCGGCGTGGCCGGCCGATCCAAGGCCAACAGCGCCAACGTTGAAATGCCCCCCGCCGCGCAAAGGAACATTGGCAGTCCGCTCATGCGCGAACGAGAAGGGCACAAACTGTTCTGGCACGCTATAATCGTAACTGCCGGTCCCCTTCAGTCCCATAACTTCCCAATTGCCTTCGAACTCGACATTTTCCCGAGGCGTAAAACAGGCCATGACTTCGGGCACGCCTGGCGTAACCTCGCGTTGTTTACCATTTTCGCTGGTGAGCATACCGGAAATGAGCCAAGTCGCGTGACCGGTACCACTCCCGAAGCGAAACTTGCCCCGTGCCTGATAGCCACCGTCTACGACTTCCGCAGTGCCACCCGGTCCGGGCATGCCAGCCGCAATCGCTCTTTCCCCGTTGCCGAACATCGCTTCAACTGCGTCATCGCCAAGAAAAACCGCAGCCTGCCCTGTCGCGAGTGAATTGGCCATGAGCGACCAGCCACTCGACCCATCGCCGTATGTGACCTCTTCGAGCGTCTCGACAAGTTCGACGATATCGCAGCCAAGGCCACCATATTCCCTCGGGACCAACATCCAGAACAGTTCAGCATCCTTGAAAGCCTGCACTGTCGCCGGCGACAAGGTACCCAATGCCTCCGTCGTTTCGGCCTCTGCCTTCAGAAACGGGACAAGACGCCGCGCGCGCGCGCGTGCCCCCTCGACGTCTGCGCCGTCTGCCATCCGGCCCAAAGAGGCTATTTGATTCATCGAACTCTCCAAGATGTTCTAAATTGTATCGCTTCAATTTTCTTACACTTGTTTGGGATTAGGGCCAAGGGCATTTGGGCACCACACAGCCAAGAAGATCAATAAAAATGCCCTAAATTTGCCCTTTAGTAAGGAAATTGGATCGATTTGATATCATTTCTGCAATGTATTGCAGAATCCGCACTCGCAAGCAAAAGCAAGTTGCGATCATCATTATAAATATGAATCGCTTCATATATGATGCGGTTCCAAGTTTAGCTGCGACTCTTCGGAAGGCCCAGCGCTTTCTCGGCTACAAGGCTTCTGTGAATCTCGCTCGTGCCACCATAGATAGTCGTCGCATAAGCGCGGCGGTGGCCAAGCTCTACCATGCCAAGCGGATGTTCCCCACGCTCCAATGAGTCTGGCCCGCCCATTTCCATAATTTCCCAAGCACTTTTGACGTAGGTTTCAGTGATAAAAAGCTTGGTCATTGGCCCCCATGCGCGGTTTTGCAGTCCGACATCATCTGCCCACACCAGCCGTGTAACCATTGCCGCCGCTGCTTCGAACCGCGCTTTCACAATCGCCATGCGAGCCCGAACAGATGCTTTTTCTATGGGCGCCTCACCATATGCCGTCGAATTCGCCCAGGCCAAGGCGTTTTCCAGCATGCGAACTTGACCAAGGTACAGACTTCCGCTGCCGTGCTCCAACGACAGCGCCGCGCCCATCACGTCCACACCACGATCGACTTCGCCCAATCGATAGCGATCTGGCAGGCGCAGTTCATCATAGTAAGTGATGCTTGTTTTTTCGTCCTGATAAGTATGGACCGGTTGAAAACTGAAGCCCGGAAGGGTTGTCGGTACAATGAACAGCGTCAGCCCTTCATGCTTGGCAACAGATGTGCGCGTGCGTGCAAGCAATATGATATAGTCTGCCAGATGCGCACCTGTGGTGAACATCTTCTGACCCCGGATAATCCAATCATCCCCATTGCGTGTAGCGCTGGTCTGCGCGGAAAAAACGTCGGAGCCAGATCCTGGCTCGCTGAAACCAAGACTGCAGACAGCCTTGCCCGCCAATATTTGCGGCACAATTTCGTTCTTCGCATCGGGCGTTGCGAACCGGGCGACCAACTGCCCGACCACCGTCGTCGTTCCAAGCACATGCGTCGTATAGTTGAATTCCTCAAATATTTCGGAAGAAGCATACATCTCCCGCGAGCCGCGACCTTCGCCTCCATGCTCCACCGGCCAGTTGGCAAACAACAGGCCTTCCTCAGCCATCTTGCGGTGAAACTCTGCGTCGTGGCTCTTAGTCGAATGGTGCGCCTTGGCAGCCATTTCGGGAGTATAGTTCGCCTTGAAGAAAGCCCGGGTTTTCGCTTTGAAGGCCGCTGATTTCTCATCGAGGTCGAAGGTGATGCCGATGTCGCCCGCGTCCGGAAGAGGACTAGCCGCGCCATTGAACAGCCGCTCTCCGGCAGTTTCAAGCTCAAGATATGGGTCGCCATTGGCAAGCGCCAACTGATTGGCGCGAAAATTATATAGGTGAATGTCATATTCGACCGAAAGACCATAACCGCCGAATGCGCGCACAGCCCGCCGAACAGCGGTGGCTGCAGCTTGCGTTTGCCACCACCAACCAAGTGAAATGAGCGCAGCAGCATCGGAATGTTTTTTTGACACAGCCCATACGCACCGGCGCATGAGCAGTTGCCCCGCCTCCACATCGGTTACCGCGTCAGCCAGTGGATGCGCGACACCCTGGAAACTTCCGATCGGACGGCCGAACTGAATCCTCTCTCGTGCATAGGCCGCTGCCTGCTGGAGCGCCTCATGCGCCATTGCGCCAAGCATCGCGCCTGACAGCAATTTCCATTCCTCGCATACTGCCAGATACAGAGCCTGCACATCGGCGCCCGATCCAAGAACGGTCTTTCTGTCGCGCAATTCTTCGCTGCTCAGTCGCCATTGCGGATAATCGGAACTGTCCGGAGGGGTACGATCAATCAGGACTAGCTCGCCATTATAAAGCCCGACCGCAGCATTGGCTGCCGCACCTCCAGGAACGATCTGCCCGCCGGCTTCCACGAGCGGGCGCAACGCCGGTACAATAATCCGTTCGCCCGCCAGCACTGCTGTGAGCAAGGTCAAGGCAGTCTTATTATCCAGCATAGCCAACAATCGGGCCACGACGATGGCCTCCACCAAAGGCCCCGAAGCAAGCCGCTTGCCCGCCTCCTCACAAATCAGCATTGCATCTAGCAGCGAGCCACCCAGGCCGTCGGCTGTTGCAGGGACACGGATGTGCAGTGCCCCCATTTCAATGATCACTCGCCACAAGTCACTATCAAAGCTGCCCTGCCCGGCCGTACGCACGCGGTCTGGCGTTGATTCCTTCAAGAAAAACTTGCGGAATGAGTCCTGCAGCAGCAGCTGTTCGTCAGTAAGACTGAGGTTCACCAAATTGCTCCTTAAACTCGTCCGTCAGTTGCAGTCGAGCCGGCGTTATCCGTTACTGGTGGACGATTGAAATAGCGGTCCCGCTCGGCCTTGCTCGCGCGTGCCATTCTGTCTCGATCGCGCTCTGCAAATTTATCCACAACACGCAGGGCACGGACCACAGCCGGACGTTCCGCGATATCGGCGTACCAGCGCGCAAGGCACGGTTTTTCGAGAATTTCAGTCGATAAGCTTAAAACCGTCCGGACCCACGGAAAGATTGCAATATCAGCGATCGAGTATTCAGCACCGGCTATATATCGATCCTGCGCCAATTGAACCTCGAGCACATTCACGATCCGCGCCATCTCTGACGAGAATCTGTGCAACGCATAAGGCTCGTTTCGTGCAACGAAACGAAAATGAAGATACTGACCGAAAATAGGACCCACACTAGCCATCTGAAACATCAGCCAGCTGAGCACCGCGCTGCGCTGGGGCCCCGTCGTGCGGAGCAACATTTCCGACTGTTCAGCCAAATGCTGCAAGATTGCGCCGGATTCGGTTATAATAAGCTCTTGCCCATCAACGACGTCGAGATAGACGGGAACCTTCGCATTGCGGTTCAGGGCAAGAAAGCTATCCTTGCGCAGGGCGCCGCCCATGACATCCAGCCATGCTACATGACAGGATCGCTCCACCTCTTCCAGCATGATCATGACTTTGGCAACATTCGGGCTACCCGAGCCCAGCAAAAGCGGCCGTTTTGTGGGAAACAACCCGGTTCCACTATCGGCTACGGTCAGCATCAGTCGTCAAACTTGATTACGCTGTCACCGAAAGGTTCGTCGCGGACGCGCAGTGCTTCCTTGAGACCTGCCGACTTCACATTTCCGAAGAATTCAGTGCAGGCAGGCGAAAGATGGGCACGCGCATCATTTTCCGCGGCAAGACGTTGCAGTGTACCACGCCCCATCAACTCCAGTCCAAGATTTACGATCCGCTTGTGTGTTGCCTGAAGTCCCGGTTCAACCAATGCCAGACGTGCAGCCAAAGTATCGACTTCTTCATCAAGACGATCGCGCGGAACAGATTTAAGTACAAGACCAACCCGTTCGGCATCTTTACCCAACAACAGGTCGCCGGTCATGAGCATCCTCTTCGCCCATTGTGGACCGACATGATACAGCCACATGTGATTGGCTGGCGAACCAAGGCCACGGGTCGCTGGAAAACCTATGCGGGCATCATCCGCCGCTATCAGAAAGTCGCAGCTCAAAGCGATGTCGGTACCAACCGCCAGGCAATGGCCGTGAATCTTGGCAATAACCGGTTTGTGGATTTCATGTAGAATCAGACGTAAGGACGAGCTGCGTTCGGTGCCCCACGCATCATCATCGAAATTATCACGTCCACGATAATCAGCAGGATCGAAAGTCCGCCCTACACCCGAGTCCATGCCCTGCTCAAGGTCGCCACCCGCACAGAAATCCTTCCCGGCGCCCTGCAGCACTATAGCGCGGACATCTGTGAGATCATCCGCTTCGAGCATCGCGCCATTCAGATCCATCAGCGCGCGCATATTCTGTGCGTTGCGACGTTCCGGCCTGTTCAAAGTGATATATGCAATGGAGTTGCGCACATCGAATGTAATCGTTTCGGGAACGTCGTCTATCCACTTGCCCATTTCTCATCCTCATATTTTTTGATGTTTTGAATCCGGAATCTGTGCCTGATCCATGCTGTCGGACAATATGACGTTACGCAAAGTCGGCTTATTTATCTTGTTGCTATCCGTACGTGGCACATTGCTATCCTTCATCAGCCAGATCTTTTTCGGGATCTTGTAGGACGAGAGGTGTTTACGCAGCTCCTTGAGGAGGTCTTCCTCGGTCGCGCAATGATCCTTCCGCAGGACGGCAACCGCAACGACGATCTCGCCCAGATCTTTATGTGGAAGCCCAAGCACCGCAGCCTCACCGACTGACGGATTCTGCATGAGCGCGAGTTCAACCTCGCGCGGAGCAACATTTGCCCCAGCTGTTTTGATAAGCTCGGTTCCGCGCCCGTCGAAAAAAAGATGGCCGTCCGGACATATCCGGCAAAGATCGCCGGTATGATAATAGCCATCTTCATCAAACACATCGCTGTGTTCACGTTTATAGAAGCCATTCATCAAACCGCGCCCGCGCACCAGCAATTCACCCTGTTCCCCGGCTGGCTTCAGAATACCTGTCTGTGGATCAACAATCTTTCGCTCGATCCCCGGGACCTGTCGACCAAAGGACCCTGCTTTGTCAGGTGCCAAAAAGCAATCGAGATGCTCCTTGCTATGTGGGCCGAAAGTTTCTGTCATGCCAAGCGAATTGGGCGTCTGCTCAGTTGTTGCCATACCCACCATGGCATATTGCTGCATCGCAAACGGCTTCAGTCCGGTCAAATATTCTTCACGAAAACCGGGCAGCGAGCGCAAGTTGGCGATCTGCGCGGGCCATAGTGTCAGATGGGTCACAGAATCACGACGCAGAGACAGCAAAATGTCGTCCGGGGACGGCGTATCGGGGCAAACCACCGCTGCCCCGCTGTGACTGGCAGCCAGCAGTGACGTCGAAAGACCGCCCACCCAGAAGAATGGCTGAGTGGTGAGCAAACGGTCGCCTTGCTGAAACGTCATGTAGGCACTGAGCACATAGGATTGACGCACTGCGGACCCATGTGTGTGCACAACGCCTTTGGGGCGCGATGTGCTTCCCGATGTATAGATGATCAGCGCGAGATCGGCAGGTGTGATCTCTTGCTCGACGCCTGTCAGCAATGCCGCGGTAAAACCCTCAACATCTCCCAGAGCACTGAGCACCGCCTTGGTGCCGCGGGCAAATTTTGGTGCGTTGTCCCCCCAGAACCATATCGAGCGCAGCATTGGCGCTTCGGGCAATCGAAGCTTCCGGATACCGTCGCTGGAGCCGAGCGAGGGCAACGCTTCAGCGAGACGTTCAGCATAATCATATTGCAGAAACTTATCAGCCGTAATCAGCGTATCGATATCCGAATGGCGGATCAGATATGCGAGTTCCGAGCCGCGCGCGAAAGTGCTGAGGAGTACAGCAACAGCTCCGATCCGCGTGATCGCGAAAAACACGACCCCCCAATCCGGCTCATTGGGCATCAACAGACCAACGCGCGTACCCTTCCCAATACCGGCCGCGAGCAGACCAAGTGCGAGCGTAGCGGATCGCGCTTCGACATCCACAAAGGAAAGGCCCTTTGCTCCCTGTACAATTTGCGGCGTATCTCCATATAGGCTTGCCCCCCGCTGCAACATGGCGACCGTTGTTGGAGGTGCGTCGGGGGAAATTTCAGTCATCAATTCTCGGCTTTCAATGGCCCAACGTAAATCGAAGGACATGACGTTCCTGCAATGGTCGACAGGCCGTCGTTGACGTTAACTGCAACCTATCACCTCTTAACGTCAAGCACGAATTGCATCAAATATGAATCGCTTCAAAAATAATCCAAGGGTCATTTTTTGAGAACCCGGCGTGTTGGCAATGCCGCACAACCCTTCTATGATGCTTATATTAACGCAGGAGATGCCAAGTGGGTGTGAAGGATGATTCAAACGAGGTTCAGGGTAAATCGAAAGCGGTAACGCGTTCGCGCCGGCCCCGTCTTGTCGATGTTGCCCGCCTTGCCGGCGTCTCGCTGGGCAGTGCATCGCGCGCGCTCAGTACACCTGAGCTGGTAAAGCCCAAGACCCGCGAAGCCGTCCGCCGTGCAGCCGAGCATCTGTCCTATGTCGTGGATGGAGCAGCGCGCTCACTCGCCCTCCGTCGGAGCATGGCGGTCGGCGCAATATTGCCAACAATCAACAACCCCATTTTCGCAGACTTCGTGCATGCGCTTCAACAGCGACTGAGCGAAGATAATTATTCATTGTTCGTTTCTGCACATGAGTATAGCCGCGACGCCGAGCCTCTGATTGTCGAACGCCTACTCCAGCGGAGCGTCGACGGCCTGATTCTTATTGGCACGGATCGCGATCAGAAAGCGATGGGCCAAATCGCGCGAGCAGAGGTTCCACATATCTTTGCATGGTCCTCCGAAGAAAAAAGCCATACATCCGTAGGCTTTTCGAACCGGCGCGCGATGCAGCAGGTTACCCAGCACCTCATCCAGCTGGGCCATAGGAACATCGCCCTCCTATCCGGTTATACCGAATATAACGAGCGTGCGCGTGCACGACTTGATGGCGTTCTGGACACCACATCGCTTGCGGGACTCGACGCGCCCTTTACAATATTCAGTGAATTTTCGGTCGATGCAGGACGGCGTGGATTGCGCGAGGCCATCGCTCAGACACCGCGACCAACAGCCCTTATCTGTTCCACCGACCTGGTAGCCGCAGGCGCGCTGTCAGAAGCTGCCATTATAGGCATCAAAGTGCCTGAGGAACTGTCTATAACCGGCTTTGACAATATCGAATTTTCGGCCCTGCTCACGCCGCAACTGACCACCGTCGCGGTTCCCACCACCGAAATCGGCAAGGCTGCAGGCGATGCCATCATCGCAGCCATGGCCGGAGAGAGCATAGAGCGTGACCCATTCCCCACCCAACTGGTGGCACGTGGAAGCACGGGACCAGCACCCAGATGAGGCGCTTGCGCGCAATACAGAATGATTAGGCCTGCGCATCACCGAATAAAATGAACGGCGTACGAGTAATTTATGAAACGCTTCAATATTG
>JBFKAE010000120.1:0-9823 GCA_041621755.1 Sphingomonadaceae bacterium
CTGCAAGCAACTCATCATCAGACAGATCAACCATTGGCAGCCTGCTCTGATCTGAATTTTGCGAGAGCTGCAACGCCTTCAGCAAGGCGTTTTTCCCAAGGGTCTTGTGCGGTAATTTCAGGCGCACGGCCACGTTCCTGCTTCCACTTGAGCGCGCGAATAGCAAGATCGCGGGCTTCCTCGTATGGAATGCTGACTTTCCGCTTCTCGATTACGGCGGCAACTTGCTTCAAGGTGCCTTCGCTCATTGATTTGGCCAGCACGGCATAGGCGGCTTCAAACGGATTGATACGGTCAATCAGGTCAATGTCGAGGTCGCGCACATCCATCGCGAATTTGCGCACACCATCCAGCAAAGCAGTGTTGGCCTTAAACGCATCCCCTTCACCAGCATCTCCGCCACTAGCAAGTTGCTTTGCTCTCTGCGTGAGATTGAGCGCTGCGATCGCATGCTGGCGCACAGCCTCCTGATCCTCTGCATCAAGCTCAGGATAACGCTCCCGTACAATGTTGCCCATTTTCACTTGGGTCAGCTCTTCGGGGACTGTCTCTTCATCAAACATGCCGCGTTCCAGTGCAGTCTTGTCCTGCACGAAGGCGGTGATAACTTCATTCAAGTCCTCTTGGCAGATGCGGTTTGCCTCTGGGCTTTTGGGTTCAACAAGTCCCTTTATTTCAAAGTGGAATTGGCCGCGCTCTTCGTTGAAGCCAACGTTTGTCTGACCTTGAACATATCCACCTTCTCCATAATCGAAGTCCGGCATCGGCCCCGCATCCTTGGGGGTGAAGTTGAAGCGGGGTGCGAGCACCTGCTCCATCAGCAAACTCGCCGCGATGGCTTTCAGTGTGTCATTGATGGCGTCAACAACGGTTGCCTCGGCGGCATCAGGCTCGGCAATCAGATTGGTGAAATTGGCCTCTTCCTTGCCCGGCGCATCGCGGGTCGCGCGACCGATGATCTGAATGATTTCTGTCAGACTGGAGCGATAGCCAACGGTCAGCGCATGTTCGCACCAAATCCAGTCAAAGCCTTCCTTGGCCATGCCCAGCGCGATGATGATATCGACATGATCGCGGTCGTTCTTGTGGGACGGGTCTTTGAGCGCCGCCAAAACCTTGGAGCGCTTCGATGCATCTTGCTCGGTAAAACCCTGAATTCCGAAAGTCTTCATTTCCCGATAGGCGGGCACGTTCCAGTACTGCTCTCTTGTGAGCGGCCTTGAGGCATCAATGGTATAGAGCCCCATGAACAGCGCTTGGCCTGGCGTGTGCCCGATGAAGGAAGCAACAAAGCCGTCTCCTTCAAGGCCTTTCATGGCGCGCTCGACCTTATCGCCTTGGGTCTGCTGATAGGCATTGAATGTCTCGGGACGCTCGGCGGCAAGCCACGGCAAAACCTTGGCGAGTTCGCGCTCATGTGGCCTATGGCGCATGACGATGACTTTGGCGGGATCAATTCCCTGACGTTCGAAAAGATCATTGAGGTTCATCGGCACGCCACCCCCCAACCCATTGGTCAATTTCTGCTGTTCGATTCTATCGTACAGGCCAATACACTCTCTGCCTTGAGCTTTGGAAGCAATATCATTTGTCGATACGCGAGATATGGTCGGTCGATCAGCCTGAGCTCAAGCCATCGCGACAATCACACTATTCGCTCAGATTATAGCGTCTGCTTTTCGATAGGCATTGCCTTGAGCTTGTCTGGCCAACATTGGTCGCGAAGCGGAGCCTTAACTGCCACCGAAACTTATATGATTCCGGGAAAATTCGAGCACCTCCGCCCCATCTCGCAAAGTATCCAAATAATCGCTCCACCATTGCGCCATCTGGACGCGCTCGTCCCAATGCGTACCGCGATGATAGGCTCCTCGCGTCGCGTTGCCGTCCTTGTGAGCAAGTGCGCGCTCGATTGCGTCGGGGTTCCATTTGCCGGATTCGTTGAGCAGAGTGCTGGCCATTGAACGAAAGCCGTGCGCCGTCATTTCCTTGCCGGAGTAGCCGATCCGACGAAGCGCCGCGTTGATCGTGTTTTCCGACATGGGGCGATTGCCGGGGTAGAGCGATGAGAACACATATCGTTGACCGGCGCTGAGGCCTTGAGCAGAATGAAGCAAGTCTAAAGCTTGCGTCGATAGCGGAACAACGTGCGGATGACGCATTTTCATCTTATCGGACGGGATGATCCAGACAGCCTTTTCCAAATCGAATTCGGTCCATTCTGCGCGGCGCAATTCGCCCGGACGGACAAAGAGGTGCGGGGTCAGCTTGAGCGCGATGCAGGTGAGCGGCTGGCCTTGATAGCCATCTATGGCGCGGAGCAGTTCGCCTACGGCTTTGGGTTCGAGAATGGCGCTATGGTGTTTAACGATGGGGGCTACCAAGGCTCCGCGTAGCAGGCTCGACGGATCGCTTGTCGCGCGGGACGTCGCTACGGCATATCGAAACACGCGCCCAGAGAGCGAGCGCATCCGGCGCGCCGTCTCCAGGTGCCCTTTGCGTTCAACTTTACGTAAAGTGGCAAGAAGTTCGGCGGGCGTGATTTCGGCAATGGGACGGTTGCCCAAGTCGCGCTCCATCAGCGATAGCAGCCACCGTGTTTTGCCAATTGTGACGCTTGCTCGGCCTTCCTTCGCTGACTTTTCAATATATTCGTCCGCAATGGCTTTGAAAGTATTGGAAGCGCCAAGTTTCGCGGCTTCCATCTCTGCCTTTTTCTGGACGGAAGGGTCGACACCATTGGCGAGCAGCGTCCGCGCTTCATCGCGGCGCTTTCTGGCATCTTTCAGGGGAACATCTGGATAGATGCCTAACGAAAGCTTCTTTTCCTTGCCTGCTATCCGATATTTCAGCCGCCAGAGTTTACCGCCGCTTGGTTGCAGCAAGAGAAACAGTCCACGTTCATCGGAAAGCTTGATTGGCTTTTTGCCATGCTTGGCTTGGCGGATCATTGCATCGGTCAATGTCATCTGGGGGCCACTTTCAATTTCTGCTATATGCATGATGCATGGCCCCCAAGGTGGCCCCCAATATCGTGCGATTGTGCACGAACAGCGGCGGACGCCAACGAACAAGCCGATGTCATTATTAGCTGATTTGCGTGGGTTTTTCAAGCTGTTGGCGAACATTCGCGATCGGAAAAATGGTGCCCAGGAGAGGACTCGAACCTCCACGCCCTTGCGAGCGCCAGCACCTGAAGCTGGTGCGTCTACCAATTCCGCCACCTGGGCACGGGGTCTTCATTTCGAAGAGGCGTGCGAGTTAAGGCGGGCGTCACGGCTTGTCAATGGCGATGCGCATGGCCTATGGCGCATAGCAGATTTCTGTTTGAGAAGGGTGCGTGTCCGTGGCGAAGCTGGTGACGATATTTGGTGGGTCGGGTTTTGTTGGCCGCTATGTTGTGCAGGAACTTGCAAAATCCGGTGCACGTATTCGCGTTGCGACGCGCGACCCGCACAAGGCACAGCATCTGAAACCGCTGGCGGCGCTTGGCCAGCTTGACTTCATCCGCGCCGACTTGTCCGTTCCCGCCTTGATCGATCGGGCCTGTGTGGACGCTGACGTGGTGATCAATCTTGTTGGTATTCTGAGTGAGAATGAAGGCGGCTTCGATGCAATCCACGTGCGCGGCGCAAATGCCGTTGCCGAGGCGGCGGCAAAAGCGGGCGCAGCGACGCACATCTATATTTCTGCCATTGGGGCCGACCCGGAAAGCGAATCGAACTATGGTCGCAGTAAGGGTGAGGGCGAGCTTGCCGTGTGCGCGGCATTTGCAAAGGCGACGATCTTGCGACCTTCAATCGTTTTCGGACCCGAGGATCATTTCCTAAACCGTTTTGCCGCATTGCTGCGGATTGCGCCGGTCATGCCGGTGGTTGCGCCCGCGACGAAGTTTCAGCCAATCTATGTCGTTGATCTTGCGCGCGCGGTCATGGCGGCGACGGACCCGAAATTTGCTGGTAAGACACTATCGATTGGTGGGCCTGACATCGTTTCGATGAGGGGCCTTCTGGAATGGCTTGCGAATGAAACGGGTCGTTCGCCGATGTTCGTCGATGTACCCGATGGGATTGCCGGAGCAATGGCGCGGCTCACAGGCTGGTTGCCTGCAGCACCGCTGACGCGCGATCAGTGGCTGATGCTCCAGAACGATAATGTCGTGCCGACGGGCGAGGCGGGGATTGCCGCGCTCGGTATCAAGCCTGCGCCAATGGCGGCGGTTGCGCCTGTCTGGCTCGTACGCTTCAGGAAGCAGGGACGATTCAGTAAACTCGCCGCTTAGAAAAAGGCCAGCAGGAAAACCCCCATCGCGATACGATATATGACAAAGACTGTCATCGACGCGCGGCGTAAAAAGCGCATCAGAAACGCCATAGTTGCGATTGCTGCAAAAAAGGTCAGCACACCTGCAATCAGAGCGTCGTGCTGTACTGTGACCGAGGCATCGGCAAGGTCGAGCCCGGCAAGTAGCCCCGCACCTGCAACCGCAGGCATTGACAGCAGGAATGAGAAGCGCGCGGATTCCGTGCGCGTATAGCCGAGGAAACGGGCCGCGGTCATGGTGACACCCGACCGGCTCGTTCCTGGAACCAGCGCGAACGCCTGTGCGACGCCAACAATGATCGCGTCTTTCAGCGTGAGATCCTCATAGGCCTTGGTCTGCTTGCCCCAGCGGTCGGCGGCCCACAGCAAGACGCCATAGACGATGAGATTGACCGCAACGAGCTGTGTTGAACGAAAACCTTCAAGATAGCCGCCGGTCTTCAGGACGAAACCGACGATGACGGCGGGTATGGTGCCGATGACGATCCACCAGAACAAACGCCGTTCCGCTGGTGCCTTGCCGATACCGATGTTCGACAACCCGCCTTTGATGAGTCCAAGCACATCTTTGAAGAAGTAGACGATGATCGCAGCGAGCGTCCCGACATGCACGGCAACATCAATCATCGGTCCTTGGTCAGGAAAATCGGTCAGTTGCGGGATCAGGATCAAATGACCCGACGACGAAATCGGCAAAAATTCGGTAACACCTTGAACGATGGCGATAATCAGCAATTGAAGAAAGGACATTGGCGATTTTTATCCATATAATGATGCCGGGCGGCGCATAGCACAGGCGATTCGCGGCTGTCGCCTGCAATGTTGCGCAGCATTGGTGCGGAAGGGACGGAATATTATGGCCAAACTGAATTATGTTGAACTTCGCGCCACTGACGTTGCGGCCAGTAAGGCGTTTTATGAAAACATGTTTGGTTTCGCCTTTACCGATTTTGGACCTGCCTATGTAGCGGTTGAGGGCGAGAATGGACTTGGGCTTTCCGGGATGGACGATGCACTGTCCGCGCCGCTGCCGGCGATAGAGGTTGATGATCTTGATACGATTTTCGCAAAAATGAAGGCAATGGGCACGCGCATTACTGTCGATATTTTCAATTTCCCCGGTGGACGTCGCTTTCAGTTTCTTGACCCTTCGGGCAACGAACTGGCGGCCTTTCAGAACGACTGAGGACAATATTATACGATTTTGCGCAGTATAGGCGTTGCAGCGACGCGCACGGCACCGCTATGAACGTCCTCAACCATGTGGCGCCTGTATCAATACCCGCTTTGTCCGTTTTCCCGAAAGGTTCGCCTCGTCCTTGCCGAAAAGGGCGTCGAGGCTGAACTTGTCGAGGAATTTCCGTGGGCGCGACGCGACGAGTTTGTCGATCTCAATCCTGCGGGGCAGACACCGGTGATGGTTGGAGAACGCGGGGCAGCGCTGATCGACAGCGCGGCGATCTGCGAATATTTCGAAGAGACTGTCGAGAAGACACCGCTCTTGGGTGCGAGCGCCGCCGATCGCGCTGAAATTCGTCGGTTGACGATATGGTTCGATCAGAAATTCTATGCTGAGGTCGGCCACAGCCTGCTCGCTGAACGTATGTACAAGCGCATTGTGGAACGCAGTTCGCCCGACGGCGGTGCGTTGCGCGCGGCAGGGCGCAATCTTGAAAACCATCTAGGCTATATCGAATATCTGCTTGACCATCGTCGTTGGCTTTCTGGGCCGACCATCGGTCTCGCCGACCTTGCTGCCGCCGCGCATCTTTCGGTGGTCGATTATCTGGGCGCACTCGACTGGCGGGCGCATGCAAGCGCAAAGCAGTGGTATTCTGCGATCAAGTCACGCCCGGCGTTCCGTGTTCTGCTGGCCGAACGGATGGACGGCATCACGCCGCCGTCCCATTATGACAAGCTGGATTTCTAAGGCGTACCGTCTAGCAACCCAAGTCCAGCGTTCCTATGTTCCTTGCCATGATTGCCAGTCAGCCCCCCGAACCAACGCTTGAACAGATGGATGCGTTCGCGCGCCATGCGATGGCACAGTTGCCTGACCTGTTTCGTGTGCATCTTGCCGACGTCGTATTACGCATTGAGGACTTTCCTGATCGCGACCTTTGTCGCGATATGGCGCTCGACAGCCCATTTGATCTGCTCGGTCTCTATCAGGGATATTCGACGGCGCGGCCAAGTGGCGTGTCGGGTACCTTGCCCGACACGATATTTCTCTATCGCCGCCCGATTCTTGAATATTGGGCACACAGCGGAGACAGTCTGGAACAGGTTATCACACACGTTCTGGTCCATGAAATTGGTCACCATTTCGGCTTGAGTGATGATGACATGCACCGGATCGAGGCATCAGACGGCGAGTAGCCTGTCCACCCATTGCGGGACCAGCGTGCCTGCAGAACCGTGCCACGCCTCGTGAAACATGCGTGTGCCGTCCGATGGTTCAAGATTGATTTCGAGTGTGCGCGCACGTCCGTGCCCACGCGCGATGTCGACAAATCCCGCCGCCGGGTAAACCGCACCTGATGTTCCAATCGACACAAAGAGATCGCACTGCGTCAGCGCGAATTCGATCCTGTCCATATGATAGGGCATCTCGCCGAACCAGACGATGTCCGGCCTTAACCACCCTGCTTCGCCGCACGTGTCGCACGCTGGGTTATTCGACAATGTTTCGGGCGCAGCTTGGTGCGTTCCGCAGGCAAGGCAGAGCGCACGCTTCAATTCGCCGTGCATATGCACCAGCCGTTTGGAGCCTGCGCGCTCGTGCAGGTCGTCGACATTTTGCGTCACGATCAGCAATTCACCGTCAAACTCGCGGTCTAATCGCGCGAGTGCGTCATGCGCCGGATTGGGCGCCACCATGTTGAGCGCAGCACGGCGTGCGTCGTAAAAGGCCTGCACCAGAGCCGGGTCGCGGGCAAAGCCCTCGGGCGTTGCAACATCCTCGATTCTGTGCCCTTCCCACAATCCGTCGGGGCCACGAAATGTCGGCACGCCGCTTTCTGCGGAAATGCCGGCGCCGGTCAGGATGACGATATTTTGATTGCTTATCATTCAACCGCCTTGCGCCCGCCACGTTCATTGTTCATGTTTCGAGACTTCGCATCGAGGTAAACAGGGTTCAAGGGCATATTTTATGGCAGCGCGTATAGGTGTGCTTGGGGCTGGCGGTCGTATGGGCCAGACGATCATAGACCAGATCGGACAGATCGATGGCGCGATATTGGCGGGCGCGGCTGAAAAAGCCGGGCATCCGGCTATGGGGCAGGCGATCGGCAACGACCTTGTCATCTGCGCCAACACGCTGGCCCTTGCGCACAGCGCCGACGTGCTCGTGGATTTCACAATCCCTGACGCGCTTGCTGAAAATCTTGAAGCGGCGTGCACGGCGAACACCGCGCTGATTATCGGCACAACCGGCCTTGATGATCGTCATCACGCCGCGATCGATGAAGCGGCCAAAACGATCCCTATCCTGCAAACGGCCAATACGTCGCTTGGTGTCACCATGCTTTCCGCGCTGGTCCGGCAGGCGGCGCGACGGCTGGGCGATGACTGGGATATTGAAATCGTCGAAATGCATCACCGTCACAAGGTTGATGCGCCCTCGGGGACTGCGCTGATGCTTGGCGCTGCCGCTGCTGGTGGACGCGGAACCAGCCTTGCCGATGTCGCAAAGCATGGACGCGCGGGTACCAAGCTTGAACGTCAACGGGGCGAGATCGGCTTCGCTGCGTTGCGCGGTGGGTCTGTCGCGGGTGATCATATGGTTGTTCTCGCAGCAGACGGCGAACGGCTTGAACTTGGCCACCGCGCCGAATCGCGGGCGATTTTTGCGGCTGGCGCGGTCAAAGCGGCGATATGGATCGTTGGCCAACAGCCTGGTCGCTATGGCATGGAAGATGTGCTTGGGCTGTAATCGCAGCCTGCGGCCGGTCGGGTGATATGAAACGCAAAGACATTGAAACCTTCTTCGCGCGTCTGTCGGCGGTCGATCCCGAGCCGCAGACCGAGCTGGATTATGTCAATGATTACACGCTGCTCGTCGCTGTCGTGCTTTCGGCGCAGGCGACGGATGTTGGCGTCAACAAGGCGACCGCCGCACTCTTTATGGTGGTGCGGGATCCTGCCGCGATGATCGCCCTTGGCGAAGCAGGATTGAAGGAACATATCAAGACGATCGGTCTCTATAACGCCAAGGCGCGCAATGTTATCGCTCTGTCGGAAATTTTGGTCGCCCAATATGGCGGCAAAGTGCCGGGTGACCGCGCCGCGCTCGAAGCATTGCCCGGCGTTGGCCGCAAGACCGCAAATGTCGTGCTCAGCGTTGCTTTTGGTGAAGAAACCTGCGCGGTCGATACGCATGTTTTTCGGGTGTCGAACCGCACCGGTCTTGCCCCCGGTAAAACGCCACGTGCGGTTGAAGACGCCTTGATGAAGGTCATCCCGAAACCCTATCGCCGTCACGCGCACCACTGGCTGATTCTACATGGTCGTCATTTATGCAAGGCGCGGCGGCCTGAATGCTGGCGTTGTCCGGTCGCCGATGTTTGCGCCTATGAGGCAAAGATCGCGGCCTGAGCACAGTTAAGCCAGGGTTCAGCGCGTACCTGTTAAGCCGATAATGGCGTAAACATGTTGCTTGGGCTTATACGTTGGGTCGTTCGCGCCACGATGTTGCGGCGGCCCAACGCCCCGTATCTGATATAATGGCGGCACGGGTGCGAAAAACGTGCCGCGACCGGAGGCTGTCATGTATACTCGTTCCATTCCGTTCGCAGCACTTGCTGTCGCGACCATGTTTCTCGGCTGCACGGCACCGGGGGTCTATTCTTCCAAGGCAAACGCTGACGATAGTGCGACGCAGCCTGCCGCAGGCTCTGCTGCTGTCAAAGCTGAAGAGCCGGTAGTCGGCGAAACCTGTCTCAGCCTGGCGTCGATTCGCGAATCGCGGGTCATTGACGATAAGACCATCGATTTCATCATGAATGGCGGCAAGATTTATCGAAACACATTGCCCTATGCATGTCCCTCGCTCGGTTTTGAGAAGGCGTTCGGCTATTCGACGTCGCTCTCGCAATTGTGCTCGACGGACATCATCCGTGTTATTCACCAAGGCGGCGGGCCGCGTTTTGGCGCGGGCTGCGGGCTTGGTAAATTTGTGCCCTACACGCCCCCTTCCAACACCTCTGTGGAAGAATGAGCCATTCTCCGCTGGCAAGCTGGCGCACGCTTTGATAAGCGTGCGCCAGCTTGCCATGCGCACCCGTAGCTCAGCTGGATAGAGCGCTGCCCTCCGAAGGCAGAGGTCAGAGGTTCGAATCCTCTCGGGTGCGCCATTTATTGTTTTGATTTTAAACGCCCGGCCGCCGCATATCATTATAACAATAGCGTATTCGCAAAATTGATCTGGAAATGTTTCTTTGGTGTATGGCGTTGTCAAGCTAGCATCGGGGAATGAAGAACTGGAGGATTTTCTAGC
>JBFKAE010000121.1:0-9579 GCA_041621755.1 Sphingomonadaceae bacterium
GTTTTTTCGTTGATGAGGTCAAATGCCGAATAGCGACCGAGAATTTCCTCGGTCGGGATCAACAGTTCTGCAAGCCCGTCGCTTTCCGCTTTCTTGGCGGCGCGCGGCGTGATCTTTGTGTTCTTTTCGAAAACCACTTCGCCGGTCTTCGCATCGACAATATCGAACAGCGGCTTGCTGCCACGCCATTGGTCGACAACGAATGGCACTTTCCAGCCATTATCGTCGCGCTTGTAGGTTACCCGGCCATAGAATTCGGCAAGAATCTCCTCTGCCGTCATACCAAGCGCGTACAACAGCGTCGTTACCGGCAGCTTGCGCTTGCGGTCGATACGGACGTTGACGATATCCTTGGCGTCGAATTCAAGGTCGAGCCAGCTACCGCGATAGGGGATAACCCGCGCCGCGAACAGGAACTTGCCCGACGCATGCGTCTTGCCGCGGTCATGATCAAAGAACACACCCGGACTACGGTGCATCTGCGAAACAATCACACGCTCTGTGCCATTGACGATGAACGTACCGTTCTGCGTCATCAGCGGCATGTCGCCCATGTAGACGTCCTGCTCCTTGATATCGAGCACCGAACGCGCTTCGGTTTCAGGGTCGACCTCGAACACGATCAGGCGCAGCGTCACGCGCATCGGCGCGGCATAGGTCATCCCGCGCTGGCGGCATTCCTCTGTATCGTATTTCGGCTCTTCAAGCTCATAATGCACGAAATCAAGCTCGGCAGTCTGCGCAAAATCGCGGATCGGGAAGACAGAGCGCAGGGTCTTCTCAAGACCCGAAACATAGCCATCTTCAGGGCGCGAACGCAGGAATTGCTCGTAGGATTCGCGCTGCACCTCGATGAGGTTCGGCATTTCGACAACTTCGGAAATATGCCCGAACAGTTTGCGAACACGCTTTTTACCGGTGAATGATTTTGCCTGTTGTGCTTTTGGCTGAGTGGCCATGGAGTTGTGAACCTCTTCCGCTTCGATCAGAACGCACAAAAACGCAAAAAAGCCGCCTCCCCGCTCCGGCAGGGCTTGCAGCTTTCAGCGTCATGAACCAACACCTTCCAATTCGTACAACCCGCTGCGCGACGGCGGCTCATTTCCCGGAAGAATGTGGTGTGTGCAGGCGATATAGGCATACGCGCCGCACATGTCAAACGCTGGACGCCAGCTCATGACAATTCCAGACTAAACGCAGCGGGTTTTCAGGCCAGATCAGCGAATGTGACGCCGTTTCACTTTGCGCCTTGGTCGCGACACCGCCATTTGCACATCCGTCAAATGTACATGTTTCCCGCGCAGCGCCATTACAATGCCCATGAAAGGCACAACAAACGTATTGAGGGCCTCCCGCGCCTGTTCGACGAAATAGGACCTGTTCAATACGAATCTATCTTCGCGCACTGGCTTCGACACATCACTCATATGCTTTTCTTACGCTCAACCAGAGTTCTCGTACCAGCCTCAGAACCTCAGATAGTAAAAATAACACAAAACACAACATATCCAACGCAAAAATTGTGACTTCTGCATATACGCCCGCCGTGTAGAGCCAAGGCGGGGCAAAACTCATCGCCTTTGTCGAATGCACGACGAATGCGATCAGAACGGCCGTCATAAATACAAGGAGGAACATCAGCGTTCCAACAACAACCTGAATGGCAAAATCAGAGACAGGTTTTAACGATTCCGGCAAACTCAATGCCACACTTATCCCCTAGTCCCTTAAAATTATGTCATTATTTTCAGTGCCAGATTATCGCCACTGTGACAATGCCAAACCCGACCCATAAAGGCGGCGCTTGATCAATCGCCAAAACAAAAGGGGCGGCGCCGTCGCCGGCACCGCCCCCCTTTCTCTACTCAACAGCTATTCCCGCAAAAGCGGAAATACAGCCCGGCAAACGCCGAGCCTGAAATTACTTCAGCTCGACGGTGCCGCCAGCTTCTTCGATCTTCTTCTTGATCTCTTCGGCTTCAGCCTTGTTGATGCCTTCCTTCACGGCCTTCGGTGCACCTTCGACGAGCGCTTTGGCTTCGCCAAGGCCAAGACCGGTGATGGCGCGGACTTCCTTGATGACGTTGATTTTCTTGCCGCCGTCGCCGGTCAGGATGACGTCGAATTCGGTCTTTTCTTCAGCTGCCGGGCCGGCATCGCCAGCAGGCGCTGCTGCGACTGCAACTGCAGCTGCGGCCGAAACGCCCCATTTTTCTTCGAGCATTTTCGAAAGGTCAGCTGCCTCGAGGACAGTCAGTTCAGAAAGTTGGTCAACAATTTTTGCAAGATCTGCCATTTTAACTTCTCCGTACGGGCCGTGGCCCAGTGTTTAATTCAAATATTCAAAAACGTCGGTTCGCTTACGCGTCTTCTTTGGCTGCATATGCGCCGAAAACACGTGCCAGCTGCCCGGCCGGAGCCTGAGCAATCTGCGCAAGCTTGGTCGCCGGTGCCTGAAGCAAACCGATGATCGTGCCGCGCAGTTCATCAAGCGATGGCAGCGATGCCAGTTGCTTGACGCCAGCTGCGTCGAGGAGCGTATCCCCCATTGCACCGCCAACGATTTCGAGCTTGTCATTGCCCTTTGCGAAATCATTTGCAGCCTTGGCCGCCGCGACCGGATCATCCGATGTCGCAATGGCCGTCGGACCAACGAACATGTCGATGATCGGTGCATAGTTTGTGCCCTCGAGCGCAATGCGAACGAGCTTGTTCTTGGCAACTTTATAGCTGGCGCCAGCGTCGCGCATCTTGCCCCGCAGCTCAGTTACCTGGGCAACGGTCAGGCCGTGATTGCGCGTAATGACGACAACCCCGGTCTCCGAAAAGACGCGATTCAGCGAGGAAACCAGCTCTTTTTTCTCAGCTCGATCCATAACTACTCCACAATTAGCCCGCACACGCAAAGAGCGCGCGCGAACGGTTCTTGTCTGGAAGCAAAAGGTCACCCCTTCACTTCCATACGAAGTCCGAAGGGGTCGAGCGCCACGCCGGAAACCGGCAGATCTGGCAGACATCCAAAGCGACATGCGCACAGGATGCGTAAAACTCTCTCCCGTCTCCTGCCGGCAAATTTAAGTTCCCCTGAAGGAACGCCTGCAGTCTCGGACGGTGCCACCGGATCGCCAGAAGGCTCACCAGCAGCTCTCTTCCTGATTTATCGGGAAGAGATTGGCGGGGGCGTTAAAGCGTGTTTGCCTTAAAGTCCACCCCCGCCGAATATTAAGCCTCAGGCTGAAATGCCCGACGCTTCAACTTTGACACCCGGCCCCATTGTGGAACTGAGCGCGATTTTCTTTACATATTTGCCTTTGGCGCCTGACGGCTTCGCCTTGACGATAGCGTCAACAAAGGCATCATAATTTTCCTTGAGGTCAGCAGCCGAGAAGCTCGCCTTGCCGATACCCGAATGGATGATTCCGGTTTTTTCAACACGGAATTCCACCTGGCCGCCTTTGGCCGCTTCAACAGCCTTTGCAACATCCATCGTGACCGTGCCGAGCTTTGGATTCGGCATCAGCCCTTTCGGACCAAGCACTTTGCCGAGACGGCCAACAACGCCCATCATGTCAGGCGTAGCGATGACACGGTCGAAATCAGAACGACCGCCCTGAACCTCTTCCATCAGGTCTTCAGCGCCGACAACATCCGCGCCAGCCTTTTTGGCTTCCTCAGCCTTGTCGCCCTTGGCGAACACGGCGACGCGCACAGTTTTGCCGGTACCCTTTGGCAGGGTCACAACACCGCGAACCATCTGATCGGCGTGACGAGGGTCAACCGAAAGGTTCATGGCGATTTCAATGGTTTCATCGAACTTTGATGTTGCGTGCTTTTTGACGAGCGCAATCGCATCGTCAACGCTGTGCAGCGTGTCACGATCGAAGGCACCGACAAGCGCTTTTGCTTTTTTGGTTTGCTTTGCCATGATGTCAGCCCTCCACTTCGAGGCCCATCGAGCGCGCACTGCCCTCGATGATTTTCATGGCCGCATCGATATCGTTTGCCGAAAGGTCAACCATCTTGGTTTCCGCAATCTGCTTGATCGCCGAACGCGAGATCTTTCCGGCAGTCGCCTTGCCCGGCGTCGTGCCGCCCTTTTTCAGCTTGGCAGCTTTCAGGATCAGATAGCTAGCTGGTGGCGTCTTGGTGACGAACGAAAAGCTGCGGTCGGCATAGACGGTAATAACCGTCGGCACGGGCGCCGTCTTTTCCATATCCTGCGTTGCTGCGTTGAACGCCTTGCAGAATTCCATGATATTAACACCACGCTGCCCGAGCGCCGGCCCAAGCGGCGGCGACGGGTTTGCCGTGCCCGCAGGCACTTGCAGCTTGATGTAGCCGGTAATTTTTTTGGCCATTATTCAAACCCATATTGTGAAGAAGACGTTTCCGCCTGCTCCGGTTATGCGGTCCGTGGTAAACGGCAGTGGCACTGCCTCCCACGTTGGAACCTCTGGTGTGACCGCTCAGCACCAAAGGCTTTGGACAAACGCCTTATTTGGGACGTTCGACCTGATCGAAGTCGAGTTCGACAGGCGTTGCGCGCCCGAAGATCGACACCGAAACCTTGACCCGGCCGCGATCGAAATCGATCTCCTCGACCAGACCATTGAAACTTGCGAATGGACCGTCGAGCACGCGCACTTCGTCGCCAATCTCGAAATCCACCTTGACCTGCTGCTTGGGGCCATCGACCGGCGCACTGTCCTTCGTTGACAGGATGCGGTTGGCCTCGGCTTCGGTGATCGGCGCAGGCTTGCCATTCGAACCGAGAAATCCCGTAACCTTGGGCGTATTGTTGACAAGGTGAAACACATCGTCGGTCATGTGCAACTTGGCGAGCACATAGCCCGGGAAAAACTTGCGTTCGGCCTGAACCTTCTTCCCGCGCCGGATCTCGGTCACCGTTTCGGTCGGGACTTCAATCTCTTCGACAAGCGCTTCGAGGCCTTTACGCTTCGCCTCTTCGAGGATGGAATCGCGGACCTTGTTCTCGAAGTTCGAGTAGGCGTGAATGATGTACCAGCGCGCAGCCATGTTAAGTGTCAGCCTTCAGATTATTTTGCAAGATCAAGCAGGAACTGGACGATTCGGCCCAATACCTGATCGACGCCGAGGAAGAAAATCGACAGGATTGTGGTCATGATCAGCACCATGATCGTTGTCGTCACGGTTTCGCGGCGGGTTGGCCAGGTCACCTTGGACGTTTCCTGACGGACCTCGCGAACGAAGTTACCGGGATTTGTCTTCGCCATGCTATGCGCTCTTTTTCCCAAACAAAAACAGCCTCCCGATGCGCGCCTTTTTCCGGGCGGCGCCGGTCGACTGCCAAACTCATATCGTCCCCGAACCCCTTTTCCGCAACCCCCTATTGCTAGGAAATGGCAGGAGTGGAGGGACTCGAACCCACGGCCCTCGGTTTTGGAGACCGATGCTCTACCAACTGAGCTACACTCCTAGAGCCCGGGAGAAGGGTCTATAGTCCTGGCGGTGCGGGCGTGCAAGCCCTATTGCCCCGGCAAAATCATGGAATTCAGCGAACCAGTAACACCGGCGCGTGCACCATACGGATCATCGCTGTCGTCGTGCTGCCAATGATCAGCGTTCGCAGAGGAGAATGACCATAAGCCCCCATCACCAGCAAACTGCCGGGGTGCTGCACGATATAGTCGGAAATCACCTGCTCTGCGCGTCCATCGGATTTGTGAGAGACAACATGCCTTCCGGATTCCCCAATGCGCGCGGCAGCCGCCTCGAACGCTGCCTGATGACGCGCGTCCTGCTGTCCTGCCATCACTATATGGAGGTCAAGTCCGGCCAACAAATCCGAGGACGCAGCAACATCGAGCGCACGGCTCGACGATGGACTGCCATCGAAGGCAATAACCGCAGCACTCGGTGTTTCAACGATGCGCGGAGCAACAAAGACCGGCTTGCTGCTGGCGCGGATCACACGTTCAATCTTCGACCCGATATGATCGCTCGCAAATTCGCTTGATGCGCCGCGTTTGCCGATAATGACAAGATCCGCATTGGCTTCGCGCTCGACAATGGTTTCGACAATGCCGCCGTGACGATGCAGCGGCTCAACCCTGTCCACCCCGGCCTCGCGCAGCCGCACCTCGGCACCTGCAAGCAGCGCCCGCCCGGCTTCAATCGCAAGCCGGCCTTCGGCCTCATCGATGCGCGTCAACTCTTCCAGAAGCCCGCTTTTGACGCCAAGCCCGATAGCGCCGCTCAGATCGCGACGCGCAGCGGCAGCATTCTTGCGCTGAACGACGTGCAGCAATTCGATCTCGGCACGCATTTGCTTTGACGCCCAGGCGGCAAGGTCACACACGCTCGTCATGTAAGACGACGCGTCGATACAGGCGAGTATCCGGCTCATATTCTTCCTCTCCGCTCAATGCCCACCAGACGCGCCCTCTGCACCCGGCTTATCGTGCACCGCAAAGCGGCCGACAATCGCAGCACTCTCGGCATTCAATCCGATAATCTCGACTGCTGTTCCCTCGCGACGAAATTTCAATATCGCCTTGTCAAGAATACCGACCGCCGAAATATCCCAGAAATGCGCATCAGACACATCAATCACGACTCGGTCGAGCACTTCCTTGAAATCGAACGCATCGGCAAAGCGCTCGGTCGAGGCGAAAAACACTTGCCCGGCGACTGCATAAGTCCGCGTCCGGCCATCTACAGATAGCGTACTTGAGATTGTAAATAGCTGCTTGACCTTGCCTGCAAAAAACAGCCCGCTCAGAACCACACCGGCAAGCACACCCTGTGCCAGATCATGCGTCCAGACGACGACGACGACCGTTGCAATCATGACCACCGACGATTGCCACGGATGCGTCCGCAAATCCCTGATCGAGCGCCAGCTGAATGTGCCGATCGACACCATGATCATCACCGCAACCAGCGCTGGCATCGGGATCTGCGCGACAAGCGGCCCAAGCACAACGATAAGAAACAGAAGAAACGACCCTGCAACAAACGTCGACAAGCGCGTCGAGCCGCCTGACTTCACGTTGATCACCGATTGCCCGATCATGGCGCAGCCGCCCATGCCACCCAGAAACCCCGTGACAAAATTCGCAACACCCTGCCCCTTGGCTTCGCGGCGTTTGTCGCTCGGCGTATCGGTCAGATCGTCAACGATCTGTGCCGTCAGCATCGATTCCAGCAAGCCGACCGCCGCCATCGTCAGCGAGAAAGGCAGGATGATCTGCAATGTCTCAAGCGTGAAAGGCACATTCGGAATCAGAAACGCGGGCAGCGCTGATGGCAATGCACCCATATCGCCAACTCGGTTGACGTCCAGCCCGGCATAGATGGCAAGGCAGGTCAGCACGATAATCGCGACCAGCGGCGACGGCACCGCCTTCGTCAAACGCGGAAATATATAGATGATGGCAAGGCCGCCTGCGACCATTGCATAGGTCATCCAGGTGACGCCGATCAACTGCGGCAACTGTGCAATAAAAATCAGAATCGCAAGCGCGTTGACAAAGCCGGTAATCACCGAACGCGACACATATTGCATCAACAGGTCAAGCCGCAGATATCCTGCAATAATCTGTATGATACCCATTAGGATGGTCGCAGCGAACAGATAGTCGACGCCATGATCGCGGACCAGTGGCACGACAAGGACCGCGACCGCTGCTGTTGCTGCGGAAATCATGCCCGGCCGCCCACCGATCAACGCTATAATGACCGCGATCGAAAATGACGCATAAAGGCCGACCCGTGGATCGACGCCCGCAATAATCGAAAAACCGATCGCTTCGGGTATCAGCGCCAGAGCAACGACAATACCTGCAAGCACATCGTTTTTGGGACTTGCCAGCCATTCGCTGCGGATCGTGGAAAGAGGTTGCATGAAATCCCTGATTCTAAACTGGCCGCCCGCGGCTGCATCGCGCCCGGTGGCAAACATTATGCTGTTGCTGGTTATGCGGGGCACAAACGCCCACCATATAATTTCGGGGAACCCGATCTTTAGCGTGCGGGCGGCTTAACCGACAGGTTCGGCCCGACGCAAGTCCTGAATGCCCGCTTCAACACGCGGGTACAGAAAAAGGGCCGGAGGACTCGTCCCTCCGACCCTTTGCGGTTGATCGTATCGGTAGCTGTTCAGGCCGCCTTGCGCGTCCCTTCGATGGCCTTGGGGCCATCGCCACTGCCGATCACCACTTTACGCGGCTTCTTCTCTTCCGGAATCTCGCGAACGAGGTCGATGTTGAGAAGACCATTTGCGTAGCTCGCATCCGTCACCTTGATGACGTCAGCCAGCTGGAAGCGGCGCTCGAACGCGCGCTTGGCGATGCCACGGTGCAAAAATTCCCGATTTTCAGTCTCGCCCTCGGCCGCCTTGCCGGTGACCGTCAGCGTGTTTTCCTGCACGGTAAGGTCAAGCTCATCCTGCGAAAAACCTGCAACAGCCATCGAGATTCGGTACCCGTTCTCGCCAGTCTTCTCAATATTATAGGGGGGATAACCACCGCTATCGTCGCCCCGTGCCGCAAAATCGACAAGGCGATTCAAATTTTCATATCCGATCGAAGACCGGAGCAATGGTGTAAGGTCAAATGTACGCATAATCTTCATACCCTTCTGTAATTAAAGCAATATGTTTTATCGGCCCACCATCTGGCTGGACCTTGTCGAATGCGATGACCCCTATGCCGGGCATCATCTTCTTCGACCCCCGTGAAGTGGTTATTAACGCCTTTCATTTCAAGATGGTCTTGACCTTCCGGGTAAAGAAGCGCGTTTTTGTGTAGGACATGACGATGAGCGAACATAAACCGATCACGCCAAAGCTGGTCGACGGCCTCTACACCGAGGCCATGCTGCTTGCCGACGAGGCGCGCGGCTATTTCGATTCAGAGGGCCAGGACGAACGCGCCGCACTCGATCCTGTTCTGCGCGTCGCCTATTCCTGCGAATCGCTCCGCATCACCACCCGGCTGATGCATGTCGTTTCCTGGCTACTGGTCCGCAAGGCCGTTGCCGCTGGTGAAATGACCGAAGCGGAAGGAGAAGCGCCCGAACGGCGCCTTGGTCGCGCTGGCGATACCGAGATCGAACCTGAGCGCCTGCGTCAGCTGCCGCCGCGCACGATTGAACTCGTCGCATCAAGTCGCGATCTCTATGCCCGCGTCAAACGTCTCGACGACCAGTTGGCGATCGAAATCCCGCTGTCGCCCGCACGCGCACTGCTTGGAAAGCTCGAGCGCTCGTTTTAGGGCCGACGCAGCGTGGCACTTGCAAGTGCCACGCTTCCTCGCCACTGTCACGGTTATGAGACCGTATCCCTTCCACTTGGCTTTCCCGGTGCATGACCTTGCCGAAGCCCGGCGGTTTTACGGCGATATACTCGGCTGCAGTGAAGGGCGTTCGGACGCCCACTGGGTCGACTTTAATCTCTATGGCCACCAGATAGTCGCGCATCTATCCAAAAGCGCTGAAATCCATCGCAACCCCGTGGACGGCGACGACGTACCCGTCCCGCATTTCGGCATCGTACTTGACCGGGCCGAATTCGATGCGCTTGCCGGTCGCCTCAAA
>JBFKAE010000122.1:0-9493 GCA_041621755.1 Sphingomonadaceae bacterium
AGGAGAATTTCAGGACGGGGTCGGAAAAGCCATTTCCTACGCAAAGCAGCTTGGATGCAGCCGGTTGAATTGTCTGGTGGGCATTACGCCAACCGGTGCTAATTCGGATCAGGTCACCGAGACACTCATGGACAATTTGCGCTTTGCTTCGCGTGCTCTGGAGCAGGAAGGCATCCGTCTGCTGCTTGAGCCGATCAACAGTTTCGATATTCCGGGTTTCCACGTCACCGGCACACAACAGGCACTCGACCTGTTTGGCCGGGTCGGCAAGGACAATATCTGGCTGCAATACGACATTTATCACATGCAACGGATGGAAGGCGAGCTGGCGGCAACCATCGCCGCCAACCTGCCCCGTATCGCCCATGTGCAGCTTGCGGATAACCCGGGACGTAATGAACCGGGGACAGGTGAAATCAACTATCCGTTCCTTTTCGCAGAGCTTGATCGCCTCGGTTACGACGGCTGGATCGGCTGCGAATACAAGCCCCGAACTGTCACAAAAGACGGTCTGGGCTGGCTGCCAAAGCAAATATGAAATCGGGAGTTTGACTGATATGAGCAAGATAGGATTTGTAGGGCTGGGTATTATGGGTGCGCCGATGGCGCTGAATCTCATAAACGGTGGGCATACACTATATCTACACAGCCGCAGTGGTGTTGATGAAGCCCTGCGCCTGGCAGGAGGTGAAGTCTGTGCCAATGGTGCCGAAGTCGCCGAGAAGGCGGACGTCATCATTCTGATGGTACCAGACACTCCTGATGTCGAAGCTGCCCTGTTCGATGAATGCGGTGTTTCGAGCGGTCTGTCGGAAGGCAAGACTGTCATCGATATGAGCTCGATATCACCTGTCGCCACTAAAGCATTTGCTGCAAAACTTGCTGCTATGGGCTGTGCGTATCTTGATGCCCCCGTCTCGGGTGGAGAAGTTGGAGCGAAAGCAGGCACCCTGACAATCATGGTTGGTGGTGAACAGTCGAATTTTGACAGGGTGCTTCCGTTATTCGAACTGATGGGCAAGAATATCAATCTCGTCGGGGGGGTTGGTGACGGGCAAACAGCCAAGGTTGCAAACCAGATTATCGTTGCGATCAACATCGAGGCGGTTTCGGAAGCTCTGCTCTTTGCATCACGTATGGGTGCTGATCCCGTAAAGGTCCGCGAGGCACTGCTCGGCGGCTTTGCATCTTCGCGGATCCTGGAGGTGCATGCAGATCGTATGATCAAGCGCACGTTCGATCCGGGGTTCCGTATCAATCTTCACCAGAAAGATCTCAATCTGGCCCTCCAGACGGGACGCGAGGTCGGTCTGGCGCTCCCTGGAACGGCCATCGCGCAGCAGCTGTTTGGCGCTTGCGTCGGACATGGCGGCGGCGGCTGGGATCACAGCGGTATGGTCAAAGCGCTCGAAGCTCTCTCGAACCACGAACTGAGTTGAGCAAGCGCATCAAGATAAACAATTGACTGTGCACTCACGGTGGTTGGCCAAGGCAACGCCAGATGAGCATCGTGCATCAATAAGCAACAGAAATCGCGGAAAAGGACAATTCCCATGCATATTGGTTATGCACCTATTTTCTCTAATATCGACAACGAATTGCCGGATCATGTGATCTATAAAGAGGAACTCCGGCTCGCCGAAATGGCCGAGCCGATGGGTTTCGATTCCATCTGGGAATCGGAACATCACTTCACCGATTACGAAATGACGCCCAACGTACTTAATTTTCTCAGCTATATGGCTGGCCGTACCAAAAAGGTGAAATTGGGTTCGCTTGTGGTCATTCTGCCCTGGCATAACCCGTTACGCGTTGCTGAAGATATGTCTCTGCTCGATCTATATTCGGGCGGACGTTACATTTTGGGAATTGGTCGCGGTCTTGGCCATTTTGAAATGGAAGGCTGGGGTGTCGACATGAACGACACTCGCCAGATTTTCAACGAAAGTGCCGAAGCCATTCTGAGCGCATTGCGCGATGGGACAATGGAATTTGACGGTAAAATCATCAAGCAGCCCGCGCGTGATATCCGACCCGCCCCGCCGCATAAATTTATGGGGCGGTCTTATGGTGCCGGCCACTCACCTGAATCCTTCTCTATTATGGCGCGACTGGGTCTTGGTACGATTGTCTTCCCGTTCAAGGAATGGTCGGGCGTAAAGGAAAATCTTGATGGTTATGCCAAGGTCTGGGACACACTGCGTCCGGGAACCAAGCCGCCCAAGCCTGCCACAGTTGTCTTCCCGTTCGTCGATAAGGACCCGAAGAAGGCCGAAGAAATGGCGATGAAATATGTTGGCAACCATTACAAGGGCGTCCTCAAAAACTATGATTTTGGTGGCAAGCATTTCGCCAATCTCAAAGGTTATGAGCACTACGCCGAGAATGCTTCGGACTTTGAGGAGGTGCCTGAATCCCAGATCCGCGATTTTGTCAATCTCATGCCTTACGGCACTCCCGAACAGGTGATCGAAAAGACCCGGGAAATCGACAATCATCTCGATCTTGGATGTCTGATCACCCACTTTCGTTTCGGCAACATGCCCTATGACATGGCGGAAAAAAGCATGCGCCTGTTTGTCGACGAAGTGATGCCCGAACTGCAAAGCTGGGACAAAGGCGAGTTTGGAGCGATTGATGACAGTATCGAGATTTATTCCGAAGAGGAATTCAACAGGCGTCTCGCAGCTTCAGGCCAAAAAGGGCACGTCAGTCATATTGCGGCAGCCTGATTGAAAAGGTTTGGGTTTACCGGTGTCCGAACGCACTGGAGAACCGACGATATCCGCTGATTGTATGGTGGCTACTTTAGAACTGGCACTGCCGCCGCAACAGTTGAGCAACTAACGAGATGGAGATTAATAATGGACGCTGAAACTGTTGCGCCTACCGCGGCGATGACTCGCTCGCCATATTATCAGCAGTGGATTGATTATCGCAGGGCTTTCGAGTGGGTCGGGGACGAAGTGGGTACAAAACGAATGGAGTATCCTGCAGTTCCTGGCGCAACATTTGATGGCAAAATGATAGTCATGCCTACTGGACAGGCGACTGGCGAAAGCGTTGCCGAAGGCGACCGCGTATTCCAGGTTTTCGAAGGTTCGGCGGAATTTACGATTGATGGTAAGATTTACGCGCTGGATTATCTCGATCTGATATCGGTGCCAGCCGGTTCGCGCTTCAGCTATATGAACGTTGGTCTTTCCAACCTTGTGATGTGTGGTCTGTTTGCGCATCCCGACACGCCGCCCACAGAGCCGGTCGCTGTTGAGCATATGGTATGGGCTGAATATAGTCGTGAATTCCACTGGACTTTGCCATTTGCCGAAAAATGGGGTTTCCACCGTGGTTCGGGCCCACTGATCCGTCCGCCGGGATTGCGAGGTCACACGGTTAGAATGATTCCGGGGCAGAGTACGCCATGGCACTATGCACCCCGAGATCTCATGTTTGTGCCTATCAAAGGCGAAGTCGAATTTGAATCCGCAAACCAGGCCTTTCCGCTCGGCCCGCGCGACATGTTGCTGGTGCCGGCGTTCATGCCTTATAAATGGTCGAACTACGGTCTTCAGGAGGTGGTGTTCCTGTCTATCGGCGGCAAGCTGGAACCCGGCAAGAAGGGGGCATATTTCGCCAGCAACCCCGGTTGGCCAATAGACCCATCTGTCAAACAACTTCAGATTGAAGTTGATATCTACGGCGACGCAAAGATCGTCAACGGCTGAGCCTGCCAAGGGTCATGCCCCAACACGCCAATAATACACTCCAGCGGCCGGCAGGTGAGGATATCGTCCTCGATCCTGACCGGCCGATTTGTGATGCGCATCATCATTTATGGAATCGCCCCGACAGTCGCTATTTGCTGCCCGACTTTCTGGCCGACGCAAAGTCCGGTCACAATATTGTCAGCTCCGTGTTCGTCGAGTGGCGTTCGCACTACCGCGAGACCGGCCCTATTCACCTTAGACCTGTCGGTGAGACAGCCTTTGCAGCCGAGGCGGCACAACTATCCGCATCACTTGGGGATACCCACACATGTGCCGCAATTATTTCGCACGTGGATCTTGCCGCACATGAAACGAACGTTGCCGAAGCACTGGATGCACATGAAGAAGCTGGTCAAGGGCATTTTCGCGGCATCCGTCACGTTGGAACATGGGATGCATCGGAAATTGTCCGGGGCGGACCACATATTGCGCCTCGGGGACTTTATGCCAGCACGGCTTTTCGCAACGGACTTGGCGTGCTTGCACGCCGTAATCTGGTTTTTGATGCCTGGGTATTTCAGCCTCAGCATGAAGAATTGATCGATCTGGCAACGGCGTTCCCGGACCTATCCATCGTGTACAATCATACCGGAGGGTTGCTGGGTGTTGGCCCATATGCAGGACGGACTGACGAGATGTTTGCATCCTGGAAGTCGGGTATGAAACGGCTGGCGGAGTTCTCCAACATCCGGATCAAGCTTGGCGGCCTTGGTATGGCACGTTCCGGATTTGCATTTTATGGACGGAAAGAACGCGCCACCAGCAAAGAGGTCGCCGAGACTTGGCGGCCCTATATTGAAACTGCGATCGAGCTTTTTGGAGCCGACAGGTCAATGTTCGAGAGCAATTTCCCGGTTGACGCCGCCACCTGCAGTTATGCGACCCTGTGGAATGCCTTCAAGCGTATCGCCCACGCGGCATCGCCTGATGAGAAGTCTTGGCTGTTCCATGACACTGCCGCGCAGGCGTATTCCATTTCGCTTCGATAATTGCCCGGGTTGCTGAACCTGCTGTTCAATCTTGAAGCTGACTCACATTTAGCAGAATAAAAAATGAGGGCGAGTTTCTTCACCCTCATTTTATCGATTATGATTTGCTTGGTTGACGGACCCTTTTGGGAGCCCGCCAACCGTAAGTAAGCTAGTACTCGAACCGCAACTCCAGTCCATATTCCCGCGGAGCATTGCCCCAGTAAACAAGACCCAGCTTTTGCTCGGAGCCAAATGGACCCGGTCCGAAGTTGAAAGCAGAAGACTGACCGGAATTGAATTCGTTCGTCAGGTTCTTGCCGTATACCCCGGCTGTCCATCCCGTCCCCCGCATTGAGAATGAGGCATTCAACAGTCCATGGGCTTTAATGGGTACGAGGTTGATCGTGTCTCCGTAAGCAAAGCTCTTGTATGAGTATGAGGTGCGAGCCGTAAATTCCTGGGACACTCCCGGGAGAGAAAACGTATAGCTCGCTTCGGCAAAGCCGGTCCATTCAGGTACCTGCTCAAACTTGAGATCCGCTGCAAGCTCGGGATCGATGATTCCGTCGCCGTTCACATCAAGACCATCAAAACTGTCGTAGCGGGCATGTGTATAGCCGATATTACCACTGAGCAGCAGGCCATTAACGGGTTCTACCGACACTTCCGCCTCGAGGCCCTTGACCTTTGCCGATGCAGCATTGGCGAGAGTCTGGAATGAATTGACGATAACTGTCCGCTGAATATCGGCATATTTCGAAGTAAATGCCGCCAGATTGACACGGGCACGGCCGTCCCAGAACGTGGTTTTGAGGCCCAGTTCAATCTGTTTGATGCTTTCAGGGTCCGCAGGCAGAACGTTGGACGGGTCCAGATTTGGTGCACGGCTGTTGTAGTTGCCGCTGCGATAACCGCGGGTCCACGTTGCATAGAGAAGCGTATCGCGTGTCGCCTGCCATTCTGCGCCGAATTTTGGCGAGAAATCGTCCCAGGAACCGGAATCTGTCGCGAAAGTCGTCTGACAGCCGGTAAAATCCGGATTTGCGCAAGCACGAAGTGGCAAGATCGTGAAGGTTTTCTTGTCCTTGGTGTACCGTCCCCCATGGGAAAGGCGCAAAGACGGCATGATGTTATAATCAATGTTATAGAATAGAGCTTTTGTGGTTCCGCTCTGTTCCCACGAACTTTCTCTTGCCTGTCGGAAAGCAGGGTTAAGGCCAAGCAGAAAACCGCCATATAGACGTCGCTCGGAACCGGTGAAGTCAAGCTCGCTGTAATAACCACCAACAGTAAAGCGGAAGACATCAGAGAAAGTGGAGGCGAATCTCAGTTCCTGGCTGACCTGTTCACTGTCATCGACATTACCGCCATCGGGGAAATGGAAGATCGTGAAAGGGATGCCATCCACGTCGCCCCGCAGACTATATTCTACATCACGATATCCGGTGATTGAGGTGAAAACACCATAATCTGTTTCAAGGGCAATTTCACCTATCAGTCGCTTGGTTTCGAGCCTGTGATCTCCCGGTGCGTCGTGGTTGATGAATCCGTTATTGAGATCTGGCGTATAGCCGAAGAAATTCGGGCTGCTGAGGTTGGAAGGTTGACTCCGCAGCACGGTTGGCAAGCCATCGCCCTTTTCCAGACGATAATCACCGAGAAGCGAAATCGTCAGATTATCGGTAGCCCGCAGTTCGAGAGCTGGCGCGATATGCCAAATGTCGGTGCCGCCCTCGTTTTTAACAAGTGAATTATCGGTACCCGACGGGTTAAAGAGAGAGGGAATAAATGTGCCGCCGTTGCGATCGCGATAAAGACCGTTGCTGTGTTTGTGACTGACGGAGATCTTGCCGAGGATTGTATCTCCGGCGATGGGTCCGGAAATATTGCCGTAAACATCGAAGCGCCCGCCATTGCCGATGCGCGCGCTTGCTTCAATCCGTAGGTCATTGGTGGGTCGCTTGGTGGTAAGGCTGACTGCGCCGCCCGTTGCGTTACGTCCGAATAAAATGCCCTGTGGTCCACGCAGGATTTCCACTCGCTCGGCATCTTCAACATCAAGAATCGTCCCAAGAGCGAATTCCTGCGGCATGCCGTCGACCGTAATTGAAACCGCTGGATCAAGCGTACGAACCGAGCCGACAAGGCCCACACCACGAATGAAGAAATTGGCAAAACCGGGAACACCGGGTTCCATCAGTTGGGTACCAGGAGAAATACGGCCAACCTCGGTCAGATTGGTAAGTTGTCCACGCGCAAGTGCACTTGAATCGAAGGCAGATATGGCAACTGGCACCTTCTGCACGGATTCACCTTTTGCAGCCTTCTGGGCCGTCACCACAATTTCGCTGATCGCCCGGCGCTCTTCAGATATTGCGCTGTCATCTTCTTGCCCGCCAGATTGCGCGAAGGCGGAAGTACTAGACAGTAGAATTATTAGTGGAAATGTATATTTCTTCATTCCTTATCTCCCTAGGTAATTTTATTAATATATTCTTGAAAATATCCCATATAATATTGAATTGATTGCGTAATTATGTTTTTAAGAAATTGATCATTTGCAATATTAATGCAATAATCTTTGAATCACGGATTATCGTATATATTTTATATAAGGTGAAGTTTACTACACCTTCTATACTGATGCCGTGAAACATCTAATCGGCCTTCCCCACGTTATTATTATTACACCGTCGGTATTTCGATGGGTGCAGAATATCGGATAATGGGCACTAACGGGTTGCTGGCAAAGCAACGATGTATTCATTTCTGTTATGAATACGCTCAAGATATCGTGAGCGCTGTGTGGCCAGATGAATCAGTCAATGTCTTTTCCAACCACTGCGAGATCGGCTTCAAGAAAAACACCCGCCCGATAGAAGAACAAAGCGCCGAACAGCGATGTCGCCGAGAATATCGCCATTGCGTAGCTGAGTGCTGCAATACCGGCGTGAGGTGCCAGTAAATCGCTTAATATGCCTACGACCTGTGGCCCTCCGCCATATCCGAACAAGGCAAGCACGCACAGCAAAATGGCTGCCGCGGTAGACCGCATTCGTATTGTGACAAGGCTTTGCGCATGGGCAAACGACGCTGCTGCATACATGGTATTCAGGAAGAATGGTACAGTCAGCAACAAAAGTGCCATTTTCGGACTACTGGCCAGGTATGCGGCGCAACTGAACGGACAGAACAGAATCATCGACATTGCCCCGACCCACAGACGCCAACGCTGGTCGTGTTTTCCAAGCCTGTCGGATAGATATCCACCGACAAACATACCAATGGCACCAGGTATACCCGCGACGAGCCCAAGCAGCACGCCAATCTCGCCCAGTGACATGGCAAAGGATCGCTCGAGGAACGCGGGAGTCCACATCACCATGCTCGTGCTGATAGCTGTGACAATGGTGCCACCTGCGAGCATATTGCGAAAAGATCGACGCTTCCAGAGATAACGTGCGGTCTGCCTCAGCGTAGGCGTATCCTGAGTGTCAAAGATTGCTGTGTCCGATGCGCCCCGCTTGGGTTCAGCCACCGTTAAACGCAGAACGATGGCGAGAACAACGCCAGGCGCTCCGATTACAAACAGGGCAGAACGCCAACCCAACCATTCGCCCAGCAATCCGCCAACCATTAATCCGCCAAGTGCGCCGACAGGAATCCCCAAGCCATAGACAGCAAGCGCAGTCGCACGCTCCTCCCGCTTGAACATATCAGAAATCATCGAATGTGCCGGCGGACTGCAGCCCGCTTCACCGATGCCAACGAACAATCGCGCCACGGCAAGTTGCCAGAAATTTTGTGCCAGTCCGCAGACGGCAGTCATGCCGCTCCACAAGGCGAGTGCGCCGGATATCAGATTCCGGCGATTGGTTCTGTCTGCAATGAGCGCGATCGGGATGCTCGTCAGAGAATAGAATACAGCAAAGGCAAAGCCCGTCAGGAAGCCCAGCTGAGTGTCCGACAACATGAGATCGGTCTTGATTGACTGTCCCAGCACGGCAATGATCTGCCGATCAATCTGGTTGAACATGTAGACCATGAACAGAATGCCGATAGCGTACTGTCGCGCAGTCTTCGATGCGCGATGTTGCAGGTCGCCCTCTGGACTTTGCGCAACTGCAATACCAGTAGCGTCCATCCACCCTCTCCCGTGTTGTCTTCTATTATGTTTCTTGGATATGCAGGCTTTGCCAATTCCAGCAAGAGCAACCAGCCCTTTGAAACACGAACCGATCGGCTGTTCGCACATTGGCAACGATCGCTTGCCTCCGACGAACTAAAATTGTGACATGAAAAACGGGATGCCTGAGCCGCTGTTGGCCAAGAAAGATCGACAAAAATGGCATGTGTGGCGGGGCGGCTCCTGCCCGGTAAGTGCCAGCAGTATGGTTGAAGTGCAGCGGCGTTATAATAGCAGCCTGCACGCTCGGGCCGGTGATCTGCGTTGGTCTCACGACCTTTATTACGCCTTCGGCGCTGACGATATCGTTGCCTACCGCTTGTTAAATTCCAGTCCGTCCCGCACTGCGTTTGATGTCTAGGAGGCGCGCGTCATAATGATATCGGAACCGGAACCAAGGCAACTGGCCACGACCGAAGAGATAATTGATGAAGCGCGTAATGGACGCATTTTCATACTTGTTGACGATGAGGATCGTGAAAATGAAGGCGATCTCGTTATTCCCGCGCAGATGGCAACGCCAGATGCGATAAACTTTATGGCTACTCATGGGCGTGGACTTATTTGCC
>JBFKAE010000123.1:0-9476 GCA_041621755.1 Sphingomonadaceae bacterium
CTGCGCCCGCCAGCGTGCCTTGATTGACTCCGACGTGTCGCGGCTGCCATCGTGGCTCCAGCCCGGTGGCATCACCATATAATGCCAGCGCGCACGCCAGTCGGGGGCTGACCAAACGTCTTTTGCGATCCCGGCCCATTCATGAACCGCTGCCCACAAGGGGTTAAAGCTGTTCAGATTCTTTATGATGCCATATTGACAATGATCGTCGTCGCGCTCGGCTTCGAACGTGCCCAGCATCTTGTCCCATACAATAAAAACACCGGCGTAATTCTTGTCGAGATAGCGCGGGTTGATGGCGTGATGCACGCGGTGATGCGATGGCGTGTTCATCACCGCCTCGAACCATCCCGGCAGGCGCCCCACAGCTTCGGTATGAATCCAGAACTGGTAGATGAGGTTCACACCGCCGATGAAGAACACCATCGCGGGATTGAAAACAAGAAACAGCGGCCAGCGAAAAATGAACGATAGACTAAAAAACCCGGTCCACGTCTGCCGGAGCGCGGTCGAGAGGTTATAATGCTGGCTTGAATGGTGAATAACGTGGCTTGCCCAGAACCACCGCACCCGGTGCGCGCTGCGATGAAACAGATAATAGAGAAAATCGTCGAGCACGAAGCACAGGACGAAGGCCCAGATGCTCCATCCGAGCTCGACCAATCGAAATTGTGCTACCCATATCGCCGCTGTGATGATCGCGCTGCCGAATACGATTCCAGACACCATATTGCCAACGCCGAGCGTTAAAGAGGTCGCGGTATCGCGCCATTCATAATGCCCACGCCACGAACCACCACGGCCAAGGCGAATCCACAGCATCTCGGCAAGCATCAGCAAGATGAAACCGGGAACCGCAAATATGACCGGATCGGTGATCTCCATATGTCAAGGGCTCTTGGTCCGCGCTTCGTAGATCAGCATCATGACATTCAGAACCGGGGAAAGATCATAGCCCGCCATTTTTGCGGTTTCGGCCAATATGTCGGGATCCTTGCCCGCCGTCGCCTCGGCAAGTCCCCAGAGCATTGTCGAGCGCGTTCCGGAACGACAGAACATCAATGTACGCCCGTTGGCCCCGTCAAGCGCGATCCGCACCTTGCCGATCGTATCAGGCGTCAATCCGCCATTTGCCATCGGGATATGCGCGTAAGCGAGTCCTGCGGCTTCTGCTGCTGCAGCGATACTGTCCCCGGGTGGCTGGTCAGGCGCTTCGCCGTCGGGGCGATTGTTAATGATCAGCGAAAAACCGTTCGCCTTGGCGCGCGCAATATCGGCAACATCGAGCTGCGGTGATACGGAAATTTCGTCGGTCAATTTTAAAAACATGTCTGTGCCCGTTCATTATGTGGCGATAAGCGTCGTGCAAGCCTGCGTACATTAGTTTATCTATCGGGTCAGGTTTTGGCGAGTGGGCACGTGGGAGGATAGCATCTCGGTTCCCAATTATCTGACGATTGCCCGGCTAATGCTGGTCGTACCAATAGCGCTATTGCTGTTGCGCGGAGACCTTGCAATTGCAGGATTCGTCTTTGCATTTGCTGCGCTGACAGACTTTGCCGACGGCTGGATTGCCCGGCATTTCAATGCCACATCGCAGCTCGGCCGCCTGCTAGATCCGATTGCCGACAAGCTGCTGGTAGGCACATCGGTCCTGTTCCTGTGGTGGACAGGCCTGTTGCCGACATGGTTTGCGCTGGTTGTTGCAGCCCGCGAGATTTTTGTGCTCGGCATCAGCGCGATCGCCCGCGCAAAGGGCCGGACTGAAATGCTGAAACCGGGCCCGTTTGGAAAGGCGGGGTCGGCCGCGCAAATGCTGCTGATAGCGCTCATCCTTCTGCCCGTACCCAGCGCGATGAAATCTACAGATGTACTGATGGGACTGATGGTGATTGCGACCGCCCTCACAGTCATTTCAGCAGTCCGTTATGTACTGCGCTGGCAGGTCAGACGGGGCTCGGCAGACCTGTGATCCTCGCCGCTCTGTTATTGGCAACGATAGAGGTCGGGCCGGAACGACCCGTCAGCAGCCTGTCAGATGCCGCAAACATGGTATCGGACGGCGATACCGTCCTTGTCGATAGCGGCATTTACACGAAAGGCGCGATCTGGCGCGGACATCGTCTCATCATCCGTGCAGCGCCACGCAGCGCAAAAGACACGGTCATCGTGCGCGAAGGGACGGTCGAGGATAAGGCATTATTCGTCGTCAAGGGTGATGATGTCACCATCTGGGGCCTGCGCTTTGAAAGCGCGGTGGTCCCCGACGGCAACGGCGCGGGTATTCGCGCAGAAGGCCGCAACCTTTCCGTTGGCAACAGTAGCTTCGAACGGAACGAGATGGGAATTCTCGCCGCCGGCCCACACGATCGTAACAGGCTGGTCATCAGCAATAGTCGCTTCAGCGATACGTTCAGCCGTAAGCCCGGTGCAATCGGCCATCATCTTTATGTCGGAACCAGTATCGAAGGCCTTCTCGTGCACGACAGCCATTTCATGCGGGCCAATTCCGGACATGCCATCAAATCCCGGGCGCGCAACAGCGTCATCGTCGATAACGATATTGACGACACGCAAGGCAGTGCCAGCTACCTGATTGATCTGCCCGAGGGCGGCTCAGCAACGATCAGAGGCAATCGCCTTGTCAAAGGTCGCGAGGCATCGGAATGTTGCGTCGCCATCGCCTACGGATTCGAAATGCGACAGGGCAAAGAATTCCAGAATCCACCCGGCGCGGCGATCGTCACCGACAATATTTTTGTGAACGAAACATCCCGCCCCGCAAGTCTGCTTGTCAACCGCTCGACACCCCGTGCAAAGGCCAATGTTTACAACAATCACATCGCGGCCGCGACAGCAGAAAGACCGCAAGCCTGGCTGTCCCTGGTCGGTTTCGGCGTTGCAGTGCTCGGTCTGCTCGCCTGGCTGATACGTCAGTCGCTTATTCGTCCGCGTTAATGTCTTCTGGCGGCATATTGTGACCGAGCAGACGCAGGACATCAGCGGCGCTTTCAACAATATTGCTACCCGGCCCATAAATTCCGCCCACGCCCTTGTCGCGCAGGAACTGATAATCCTGCACCGGGATGACACCGCCAGCAATCACACGGATTTCCGTGTGCCCCGCATCCTTTAAATGCCCAATCAATTGCGGGATCAGTGTCTTGTGACCGGCGGCAAGCGATGAAGCGCCAACGATATCGACGCCATTTTCAATCGCACTTTGCGCGGCCTCGTTAGGCTTTTCAAACAATGGCCCGAACACAACATCAAAGCCAAGATCGGCATAAGCACTGCCAATAACCTTGGCACCGCGGTCATGGCCATCCTGCCCCATTTTGGCGATGTAGATTTTTGGTGCCCGGCCCTTGCGACGGGTGAATGCGGCAATGCCGTCCCGCACACGGGCATAAGCCTGATCGACCGCGTGCTTGCCGCCATAGACGCCTTTGACCGAACGGATGACCGCCTGATGGCGACCGAAGACATCTTCCATCGCCAGACTGATTTCGCCAAGCGTCGCGCGCACCCGCGCCGCATCGACCGCGAGCGCGAGCAGGTTGGCATTGCCCTTCGCGCCTTCGCGGATCGCAGCAAGCGCGGCTTCGACCTTCGCGCCATCGCGGGTCGCCTTGATCTTTTCGAGACGGGCGATCTGACCGGCACGTACCTTTTCATTGTCGACGACCAGAATATCGATGGGGTCATCCTTGGTCGGCTTGTATTTGTTGACGCCAACAACAACGGTTTCACCAAGGTCAATACGCGCCTGTGTTGCGGCGGCGGCTTCTTCGATCTGCAGTTTTGGCCAACCCGTGCCGACGGCTTTTGTCATGCCGCCCATCTCTTCGACCCGGTCGATCAGTTTTCGCGCTTCATCGACGAGCGACTTGGTCAGCGATTCTATGTAATAGGAACCGCCGAGCGGATCGACGACATTGGTTATCCCGGTTTCTTCCTGCAGGATCAGCTGCGTGTTGCGCGCAATCCGTGCCGAAGCATCGGTCGGCAGCGCAATCGCCTCGTCAAAGGCATTGGTGTGCAGCGACTGCGTACCGCCAAGCGCAGCGGCCATTGCTTCGACAGCGGTGCGGATGACATTATTGTAGGGGTCTTTTTCCTGGAGGCTCACCCCCGATGTCTGGCAATGGGTGCGCAGCATCATCGACTTTTCGTTCTTTGCGCCCAGCTCTTTCATTATTTCGGCCCACAGCGTACGCGCGGCGCGAAGCTTGGCGATTTCCATGAAAAAATTCATGCCGATGGCGAAAAAGAACGACAGTCGCGGCGCAAAAGCGTCAATATCAAGACCCTGAGCCTGAGCCGCGCGGACATATTCCATACCGTCAGCAAGTGTGAAGGCAAGCTCCTGAACCTGCGTCGCGCCAGCTTCCTGCATGTGGTAGCCACTGATCGAAATCGAGTTGAATTTCGGCATGTTTTTGGCCGTGTACGCGATGATGTCAGCAACGATGCGCATCGAAGGTTCGGGCGGATATATATAGGTGTTGCGTACCATGAATTCTTTCAGCACGTCATTCTGGATCGTGCCCGCAAGCTTTTCCTGCGCAACGCCCTGTTCTTCGGCAGCAACGATGTAAAAGGCAAGGCAAGGCAGAACCGCACCGTTCATTGTCATCGACACCGACATTTCGTCGAGCGGAATCTGGTCGAACAGAATTTTAGTGTCCTCGACACTGTCAATGGCGACGCCTGCCATGCCAACATCGCCGGTAACGCGCGGATGATCGCTGTCATAGCCGCGATGCGTCGCAAGGTCGAAGGCGACCGACAATCCCTTTTGTCCGGCAGCAAGGTTACGGCGATAAAAGGCGTTTGAGTCTTCTGCTGTCGAGAAACCTGCATATTGGCGAACCGTCCATGGACGCCCGGCATACATGGTTGCCTTGGGACCGCGCGTGAAAGGGAACATCCCGGGCAGCCCCGGGTCGAAATCCGCGACATCCTCTGCCGTATAAAGCGGCTTGATGGTGATACCCTCGGGCGTTTCTACAGACAAATCCCGGCCGCGTGCTTCTTTTTCAGCGAGCGCTTTCCATGCATCGAGGGTCGGTTTGCTGTTCATTACATCTGCTCCGTCGTTCGGTTCTTCGTGGTGATACGCAGCACGCCCGATCCCACCAAATCATAGCCCAGATCACTCGGGCACGCGCCACTTGCCACGTGCAGGCAGCTGAGTCGAGAGGTTGGCACCCTTTATGAAGAGCGCACCACGACCGCACAATCCCGAGGCTTTTACGCTATCACCACCCCATTGATATGCGACTCTTTGAAGCGCGCATATTTTCTATTTGCAAATAACTCGCAGAAACATTAGCAACCAACCCAACGTCAAATCACCTCTCACCAAGAAATGAAAGAACCATCAATGTCTTGTCACTTTTCACGTTCTGTAATCATGACCGCACTGCTTTGTTCGACCTCAGTCGCGTGGGCAAATGATATCGGGACAGGCAAATCTTCGGACACTGCGGATTCGATCGTCGTCGTCGCTGGCAAGGTAGACGCACACGCCATTGCAGGCTCCGCGTCGCTGCTCGATGAGGCAGCACTTGCAGCCTATGACTATGCCGATGTCAACCGTGTCTTGCGGCAAGTACCGGGGATCAATATTCAGGAAGAAGAGGGCTTTGGCCTGTTCCCCAATATCGGCCTGCGCGGTACACCCGTCGAACGGTCTGGCAATATCACATTGATGGAAGATGGCGTTCTGATCGCGCCTGCGCCCTATGCCGCGCCGTCAGCCTATTACTTCCCGTCTGTCGGACGCATGAGTGCGGTCGAGGTCGTAAACGGTGCGGCTGCCGTTCGCTATGGCCCGCGCACCATTGGCGGCGCGATCAATTTCCGTTCAACGCCGATCCCCGACGGCATGGGGGGCAATCTTTCCGCGCAATATGGCGAGGATGATTTTTACGTTGTGCACGCCAATGTCGGCCTGTCGGGCGAACATTTTGGCGGTGTTATCGAGACGTTCCAGTCCGGGTCGGACGGTTTCAAGCAGCTTGACGGCGGCGGCAATACCGGCTTCGAGCGGGAAGATTTCCTTATCAAGCTTCGCGCCGGCACGGGCGATGATTTCGCGCTGCCTATGAGCCTTGAGTTCAAATATGCAGCCGCAGATACCGATGCCGAGGAAACCTATCTTGGCCTGTCGGATGCCGACTTTGCCGCAACGCCCTATCGGCGCTACGCAGCAAGTCAGCAGGACCGGTTCGCGTCAAAGCACGATCAATATATGCTGACTCACAGTGTAGAAATCGGCGAAGCGAAGCTCGTCACCACAGGCTATATTAACGAATTCTCGCGCAACTGGCACAAGCTTGACAGCTTCAACGCCAGTGACGGACGCGGGTTCATCAGCCCACAGACGGTCTTCGACACCCCCGGCACGGCGCAGAATATCGCGGCACTTGCACTGCTTGGCGGCGAAACCGACAGCGCGCCTGCCGCATTTCGCGTGCGCAACAACAACCGGACATATGATAGCCGCGGCGTGCAGTCGACTTTGACTATGCCCTTCACATTCGGTGGAAGCGAACACACGATTGTTACTTCACTGCGGTATCACGAGGATGAAGAAGATCGTCTGCAGCATGACGAGCGGTTCCAGATGCTAAATGGCCGTCTTGTTCTGACCAGCACCGATTCGATCGGTTCCAATGCTAACCGCGAATCGAAGGCCGAGGCCACCGCCTTTTATATCGAGGACACGATCCAGATTGGTGCGCTGACGCTGAGCCCGGGATTACGGCACGAATCAATTGACCTGACGCGGCTTGATTATGGTTCAGCCGATCCGACGCGAGCAAACGGTCCAACCAATATTCGCAAAAGCAAGATCAGCGTCTGGCTTCCGGCATTCGGCATAACCTACGATCTTGACAATGGCATCCGGCTGCTTGGTAGTATCAGCCGCGGCTTTGCGCCGCCTGCCCCCGGCCAAACCGATGCAGTTGAAGAGAAAAGCTGGAATTACGAGCTTGGCGCTCGTTATGCGAGCGACAACTGGAATGCAGCGCTGATCGGCTTTTTCAACGACTATTCCAACCTGCTCGGCAGCTGCACCAATGCGGCCGGGTGCAATACCGGCGACATTGGCGACCAGTTCAATGGCGGCAAGGTCGATGTGAAAGGTATCGAGGCATCGGTTGCCGGTGATATACCGTTCGGGCAAGGCCTACATATTCCACTGCGCGCCAATTACACGCTGACCGACGCCAAGTTCAAACAGGACTTTGCCTCGGACTTTTTTGGAAATGTCGTGAAGGGCGATGCGCTTCCTTATATTCCGCGCCATCAGATGTACGTGTCAGGTGGGCTGGCGAGCGAGACGTGGTTGGTGACGATGAGCGCCAATTATGTCAGCGCGGTGCGTACCGAAGCGGGCACCGGACCGATACCCATGGTCGAAAAAGTTCCGGCGCGAACGATCTTTGACCTCGCCGGACGCTTTGCGATCAACGACATGATCGGCGTATTTGCCCGCGTCGATAATCTCTTCGACAAGAACTATGCGGTCGCGCGCCGCCCAGTGGGACTGCGCCCCGGCAAGCCGCAGACCTTCATTGGCGGGATCGAAGCACGGTTCTAATTGGGTTGATTGAGCGAACGCCAGGCGCCCGGTGGCAAACCAAACGCCTGGCTGAAGCGCCGCGTCAGATGCTCTGCCGAGGTAAAGCCTGATGCTGCGGCAGCAGTCTTGAGCGGCGCGCCCTCGCTAAGCAACGCACGTGCCTGGTCAAGCCGGGCGGCTGCAACGAACGCCGCCGGGGTCTTGCCGGTTGCCGTGGTAAAATGCCTATGAAAGCTGCGCGGCGCTTCGCCTGCTTTTGCGGCCAGCGTTTCAACATCGAGCGGCTTTTCAAGATTGGCGGCAATATAGCCGATAAGTTCGGCATAATCTCCGCCAGCTTTGGCCTGCGCATCGAGCATCGGCGAGAATTGCGACTGGTGTCCGGGGCGACGAACGGAAAGCACAAGACGGCGCGCGATGCTGTTGGCGATTGCTGCGCCAAGATCATGTTCGACGATCGCCAGCGCCATATCGATGCCAGTGCTTACCCCGGCCGATGTCCACATATTGCCGTCTTGCACGTACATTGCCTCGGCATCGACCGTCACGTCAGGATAGGCGGCCGCCATGGCCTTTGCGCCCGCCCAGTGTGTCGCCACGCGCCGCCCTTGGGCCAGTCCCCATTGCGCCAGCGCGAAAGCGCCCGAACAAATCGACCCGAAACGCGCCGCGCGAGCAGCATTGTCGCAAAACCAACCGGCAGCGGCATCGTCAGCGACCAGCGCACGCAGCGCACCCTCTTCCCCGCCGACGACGAGAAGCATATCATTTTCACGCGCACGCACACTGCGGATACTGATCGTCGCAACGCTGACGCCTGCGCTCGATCGCACCTGTCCGCCCCGGGGTGAAACGACGATAACGCCGCTGGGCTTACCGAGCGCCTGCGCCGCGCCGCCAAACACAGTCGCCGGTCCGCTGAGATCAAGCAGCTGAAAGCCATCGAAGATCATGAAAATAGTTCGCATTGGCATAATATGACATAATTTTGTTATTTATGCCAATAGGCGATTTTCTTAAGAGTAGTTGAAATCACAGGAGAGCCCCCCATGATCCATGATTTTCACATCGGTTTTCTGCTCTATCCCGGCCTCACACAGCTCGACATGACTGGTCCGGCGCAGGTGCTGGCACGCATGCCGGGCTCGAAGCTGCACTTCGTCTGGAAGGATATTGAAGTGATCCGCGATGGCGCGCTCGCCTTCCTGCCGACTGAAACCTTCAACATGTGCCCTCAGCTCGACATGATCTGTGTGCCGGGCGGCTATGGCTGCACAGCGATGATGGAAGATGAGGAAGTGTTAAACTGGCTGCGTACACAAGCCAAAGGCGCGCAATATGTCACCAGCGTCTGCACGGGATCGCTGATCCTTGCCGCTGCCGGATTGATGACAGGTTACAAGGCCGGCTGTCATTGGGCCTGGCGCGATCAGCTCGCCCTGTTCGGCGCCATTCCCGTAGCCGAACGAGTCGTCGAGGATCGCAACCGGATATCGGGCGGCGGTGTGACAGCCGGAATCGATTTTGCCTTTCGCATTGTCGAGCGTCTGCACGGTCGCGACACAGCCGAGATGATCCAGCTGGCCATCGAATACGACCCGACCCCGCTTGGCGGCGGCACACCCGAAACGGCGCACAAGGAGATATTGGAAGCGACGCTGCGCGAAATGACAGCGCGCGGCCTCGATCAGCGTCTCGCGGGAATAAAGTCCGTGGCTGCTGTACCAGCCTAGAGGCGACTATAGGGTCAGACCCTAGGTCCTGTTGACATTCACCGACACCATTTGAGTGCTGCCACGAGATTAAGGAACCCGGCGTAGTTACGGGCAAGTTTGTCGTAGCGCGTGGCAATGCGGCGGAAATGTTTGATCTTGCTAAA
>JBFKAE010000124.1:0-9154 GCA_041621755.1 Sphingomonadaceae bacterium
ATGGCGTCGCCGGTCGCAATAACGGCAAGTCCGCTGACGCCAAGCGCGGCTATCATGGGGCCATCGCTCTTGAACAGGCAGTTCGTTGAGTCGAGCGCAATGACGTTGCCATCGGCAGCATTGCCATCCGGATCTCGCGGTAATTGTTCCCACAAGGCATTGAACGCGCCGATATCCGACCAGCCCATATTGACGGGCACGACGGCAACCTTGTCGGCTTTTTCCATGACGGCATAGTCGATGCTGTCAGACGGTGAGGTTTCAAAGGCATCGGCTGCAGGAATGAAGAGTGCGTCTTCATCTTTGCCGTGCTTGTAGGCTTCATCAACTGCGGCGGCGATTTGCGGCGCGTGGGTAGAGAGTGTGTCGAGATAGGTTTGTGCGCGCATCATGAAGATGCCAGCATTCCAGAAGAAGTTTCCAGCCTCGACATAGTCTCGCGCGATCGTGGCGTCGGGTTTTTCGACAAAGCGCACAACAGCGCGGGCGGGACTTTCTATTGAGTCGCCACCCTCGATATAGCCATAGCCGGTTTCAGCGCGCGTGGGTTCGATGCCAAATGTCGTCAGCCAGCCATCGCCTGCAACGCTGGCGGCGCATTCTATGCTGTCGAGAAAGGCGGATATGTCGGCGATGACCTGATCGGACGGCATGACCAGAATCAGTGCGTCGGGGTCGGTGCGCAAGGCTGCGTGGGCGGCAAGTGCGATTGCAGGCGCAGTATTGCGACCCGCAGGTTCAAGGATCAACGGTTTGATTGACACATTGATCGCCTGCATCTGCTTTTCGATTTCGGTGCGGTGTGCAGCGCCGGCGACGATGATAGGCGCGGTGAAGCGTTGACCTTCGGGCGTACGTAGCGCGGTTGCCTGTATCATGCTGCGTTCACCGAGAAGTCGCAGCATTTGCTTGGGCGACTGCATCCGGGATAATGGCCAAAGTCTGGTGCCCGCGCCGCCCGAGAGAATGACGGGTGTAATTTTTTGCCTCTTCATACCATTTGCTTAATGGATATCGGGTAGAGAATGTAGCCATAATCCGGCAGGACGTAGGCTGTTGGGTATTGATTGCCAGATTTCCGGCAATTCGCTGTGCCCCATCTGGGCTGGCAGTGCGTTTGTATATTATTGTAAGCATCTGAATTCAATGGCATGCCCTGGGCGGCAGCTATTGTGGTGTTGGTTGGATAGAGCAAGGGGCCAAGGTTTGATCCGCCTGTTTAAACATTATTTGCCGCGATCGTTGATCATGTTCGGGCTGATGGAAATGGCTGTGCTGTTTCTGTCGCTTGAGCTTGCCTGGGTGGTCCGCGCCAATCAGATCGGGATGGAGCCAAGCTCGATCGTGTCGCGCCTGCCGGAAATCGGCATGTTCGTCGGGGTGGTTTACCTCGTCATGCTTGGCCTTGGCGTCTATCAGGTCGAATGTTACCGCTCAATGCGCATGGCGGCGAACCGGCTGGGTGTGGCGATGCTGGTCAGCGTCATTGCGATTTCAGTTATATTGTTCTTTTTCCCCGAGGTCAGTCTTTGGCGGTCGATAACGGTCTATGCGATCACATTTGCCTTTTTTAACATATTGCTGCTGCGCGTTATCGTTTCAAAGGTTGTCGGCTGGCAGGCGTTTCGGTTGCGGATTCTGGTCGTTGGCGCGGGACAACGCGGTGCGCGGATGGTGCGGGCCGCGGACGATGTCGCAATCGGCTATGAAATCGCAGCATGTATCCGCCTGACCAACGAAAATATTGCGGTTGAGGATACGGTGGCGATTGCCGAAATCGACTCGCTGGTGGATTTTTGTGATACACACAGGGTCGACGAGATTGTTATCGCACTTGACGAACGGCGGGGTGCATCGCCAAGCGACAAGCTGCTTGAGGCAAAGCTCGCAGGGATCAAGGTTTCAGAAATATCGAGTTTTCTCGAGCGTCAAACCGGGCGTGTCGATCTGCGATCAATCTCGCCAGCGTGGCTGATCTATTCCGATGGTTTTCTTGGGTCCGAGCCGGTGTCGACGGCGATCAAGCGGTTGTTCGATATTTGTGCAAGCGGGGTGCTGTTGCTGTTGTCATCACCGATACTTGTGCTGACCGCCATACTGGTGAAGGTGACGAGCCGGGGGCCGATATTATACAGGCAGGAACGCGTCGGACAGTTCGGTCGGACTTTCCATGTCCTGAAATTCCGGTCTATGGTTGTTGATGCCGAAGGTGACGGCAAGGCCCAATGGGCGCAGCAGAATGATCCGCGTGTAACCGGCGTTGGACGCTTTATCCGGGCTTCGCGTATCGATGAACTTCCGCAAATCTTCAATGTTCTTAGAGGCGATATGAGCTTTGTCGGGCCACGCCCTGAACGTCCTGTGTTCGTTGACGATCTTGCAAAAGAGATTCCCTATTATCAGGAACGTCACGTCGTGAAGCCGGGAATTACGGGTTGGGCGCAGCTGAACTACCCTTACGGTGCAAGTGTCAACGATGCGCGCCACAAGCTTGAATATGATCTTTATTACGTCAAAAATTACAGCCTGTTTCTTGATATCATCATCCTCATTCAGACGTTGCGTGTCATCGTCTGGCAAGATGGTGTGCGCTAAAGGCTGATGACGACAGACATCTCTCTTTTCAGCCATAGCGTGACGGCAATAACGTTTGCGGCCCTTGCCGCTGTGCTGCTCGCGCGGCGAGAGCAAACGGCGTCGGCCTTATGGTTGGTGACGGCATGTCTGATGACATTCGTCTGGGCCGTCACGGTTCTGCTTTCGGGATATTCCGAGCTTTGGTCTCATGGCTCGCTTACGGTGGCTGAAACGCTGCGGAGCGGGGTGTGGGTGCTGTTTGTGGCCATGCTGGTGATCAGCAATTGGCAGGGCGATGCGCAAAATCCGTCGCGCCGTGTGTTCGTCGGTGTGCTCGCCGTTATCGCGCTTCAGCTTTGTGCCGACGTTTATTATCTGACACGTGGTGGCGTGCTGCCGGACTGGGGGCAGTATTTCTACGCGCTGGGGCGGCTGTCAGTGGCGATTGGTGGCCTTGTTCTGACGCATAATCTCTATGTCAATTCAGCGCCCGCCAATCGCTGGAGCATCAGGCTTTTGTGCATCGCGCTTGCCGGGATGTTTGTATATGATCTCAATCTCTACACGCTTCAAATATTGAGCGAAAACAAGGTCCTGAATGCTGACCTTTACGAAGTTCGCGGCATCGTCAATGCGCTTGTGGCGCCGCTTATATACTTGTCGGCGACGCGCAATCTTGGATTGAGGCTGCAAGTGTCGCGACAGGCAGCGTTCCATACGCTGTCGTTTGGCGCGATTGGCATCTATCTCGTCGCCATGTCGCTTGCAGGTTACGGCCTGCGGCTTGTCGGCGGCGACTGGGGGCGGTTTCTTCAAATCTCATTCGTATTTGCCACGGTTATTACGGCAGCGGTTGTTCTGGTTTCAGGGCAGGTGCGGGCGTGGCTGCGGGTGCAGATCAACAAGCATCTTTTTGCCTATAAATATGATTATCGGCAGGAATGGCTGCGTTTCGTCAATACGGTGTCAAGCTCTGGTCCCGGGATGGGGGACCTCAATCTGCGCGTCGTTCAGGCTGTGTGTGAGCCGGTGGATTCTCCTGGTGGTGCGCTGTTTGTCGCCAATGAGGATGGCATATACAGGCTGCTCTCGCGGTGGAACTATCGTACGTTGATGTCAGCCGACATTGCCGCGGATTCCCATTTGAATGCCTATTTTTCCGACAGTGGCCGTATTGTAAATATTGCCGAATACAAAGCGGGCGACGGCGACTATAGCGGGCTCAGTCTGCCCGACTGGGTCACGTCGGATCCGCGCGCGTGGTTGATGGTTCCACTAATCCATATTGACGCGCCGATTGGCTTTATCCTGATCGAACGGCCGCTCGCCAATCGCGAGCTGAACTGGGAAGATTTTGATGTGTTGCGTGCGGTTGGACGACAGGCCGCAAGTTATGTCGCAGAAGCCGGCGCCTTGGCCAAGATCGCTGAATCGCGAAAATTTGACGAATTCAACCGACGTTTTGCTTTTATCATGCATGACATCAAGAATCTGGTCAGTCAGTTGAGTCTGGTGGCGCGGAACGCTGAACGCCATGCCGACAATCCCGAATTTCGCGCCGATATGGTGGCGACGTTGCAAGGTTCGGTGGCAAAGATGAACGATCTGCTGGCCCGGCTGTCACAGCAGTCGGCATCCGGCGCGGAAGGCCGTACCGCAGTCAATGTTGCTGATATTGCGGCCGCCGTTGTTGCGATCAAACAGCGCGCATGGCCGGGCGTTTTCTTCTCGAAAGTTGGTCGTGAGCCTTTTGTTACTGCGGACCCCGATAAAATAGAGCAGATCTTAACGCACCTCGTGCAGAACGCTGTCGACGCCAGCAATGCTGGTGGACGCATCGACGTGACCGTTACCGGCAAAGAGGACGCGGTCGAGATAGAGATTCGCGACGAGGGCCGGGGGATGACGGCTGAATTTATTCGTGACGGGCTGTTCAAGCCGTTCAAGTCGACCAAAGAAGGTGGTTTTGGTATAGGCGCTTATGAAGCGCGTGAGATGACGACGGAAATGGGCGGACGTCTGGGCGTGACAAGCGAACCCGGTGCAGGTACTTGTTTTAATATTCAATTTCCGCGTCTCGCGGAAGTGAGAGATTGATGGGCGGACTTTTTTGATGGCAGCGAAAATAGCGCCGAAGCTTCTGGTTATTGAAGATGACGAGGGCCTCCAGCGTCAACTGAAATGGTCCTACGAGGATTACGATGTCGTCTGCGCGAGCGATCGCAAAACGGCGATCGAAATGCTGCGTGCGCACGAACCTGATGTTGTGACGCTGGACCTTGGTTTGCCGCCCGATCCTGATGGTACGTCAGAGGGCTTTGCGACGCTGAGCGAGATTGTGGCGCTCAAACCCGATACGAAGATTATCGTTGCGTCCGGACATGGTGCGCGTGAAAGCGCCCTGAAAGCCATTTCCGACGGCGCGTATGATTTCTACCAGAAACCTGTCGATTTCGATCAGCTCGGACTGATCGTGGCGCGGGCTTTTCATTTGCACGAGATTGAAGCCGAGAATCGCCAGCTGATCGATTCTGTGGGCCGTGAAGGTCTTGGCGGACTGATCACCAATGCCGATAGCATGGTCAAGGTATGCCGCATGATCGAGCGCGTTGCAGACACAGATGTTTCGGTCATGCTGCTTGGCGCGAGCGGCACAGGCAAGGAATTGCTGGCACGTGGTCTACACGACACGTCGGCACGAAAAAACAAGCCGTTTGTGGCGATCAACTGTGCGGCGATCCCTGAAAACCTGCTCGAAGCCGAATTGTTCGGTTACGAGAAGGGGGCCTTTACCGGTGCGGTCAAGACCACGGAAGGCAAGATCGAATTGGCTGAGGGCGGCACGCTTTTCCTTGACGAGGTTGGCGACATTCCACTGCCGCTGCAGGTCAAATTGTTGCGCTTTTTGCAAGAGCGGGTGATCGAGCGCATCGGTGGTCGCAAGCAAATTGCGGTTGATGTCCGCATCGTCTGCGCGACGCACCAGAATCTTGAAAACATGATCGCCGAGGGCGGGTTCCGCGAGGACCTCTGGTATCGCCTCGCCGAAGTTGTCATCAATATTCCGTCACTTGCCGAACGCGCTGGCGATGCAGTTTTGCTGGCGCATCATTTTCTGCGCAAATATGCGCGGGAAATGAAACGCAAGGTCAAGGGCTTCAATTCGGACGCGCTTGCAGCGATCGAAACATGGCCCTGGCAGGGCAATGTACGCGAGCTTGAAAACCGCATGAAGCGCGCGGTCATAATGGCAGATGGTGACCGCCTGACGGCCGCGGACCTGGATATGGCTGCGCCCGAGGAAGAGTTTCTCAATCTTCGTACGGTAAGGGAGCGCGCAGACCGCGCCGCCATTCGTATGGCGCTGGCTCGAACCGAAGGCAATGTCTCGAACGCTGCCAAGCTGCTCGGGATCAGTCGACCAACATTTTATGACCTGCTGAAGCAGTATAATATTGAAACATAACATTAATATGAACGCAATTTGATGGACCGGATGCTGGGCCGGTCGTGACTGAAAACAGGACGGATATGATGAAGCCACGAAATCGCAAACTATTGACGCGTGCTGCAGCGGCACTCGCCTTGTCGGCTGCTATGCCGATGCTGGCTGCCCCTGCAAATGCAGATGCAAGAAGCGACTCCAACGCAGCCTATGTAAAGGGATTCCAAAGTTTTCAGGGGGGCGACTATCGTACGGCGCGCATTGAATTTTTAAAGGCGCTCAAATCCAATCCCAATAATGGCCTTGCCCGCGTACTTCAGGCGCGCGTCGCGCTCGAAATGGGCGGCGGTGTTGCGGCGCAGACAGAACTCGAACGCGCTGTTCAGGCCGGTGTGCCTGAAGAAAAATTGCGTCATTTGAAGGCGCATGCTCTGCTTCTTCAAAACGAACTTGCCGATGCGATGGACCTTCTTGATCCAAAAACCATTCCACCACAATTTGCTGCCTATGCGGCGCGGCTTCGTGGCAGGATTCTCTACCAGCAGCAAAGGCCTGAAAAGGCGGCGGCAGAATTCGCTCTCGCCCAGCGTCTCGCGCCAAAAGACCCTGACACGTTGATCGATGTGGCGCGGTTCAAGGCGGCAAGCGGTGATTTGCCCGTTGCAGAAACGCTCGTCGACAGGGTCGTCGCCGGACGACCAACAAATGTGAAGGCGCTGTTGCTGAAGGGCGATATTGTTCGTCGATCCCAGGGGCTTGAACCTGCGCTGCCATATTTCAATCGCGCGATCGAAGTGGATCCGAACAATGTTGAAGCCCTGCTTGAAAGGGCCGCAACGCTCGGCGATCTGAAACGCGAAGAGGAAGCGCGCAAGGATCTGAAACGGGTTCAGAATCTGGTGCCTGAACACCCGCTGGGGCTTTATCTTGGCGCCGTGCTTGAAATGCGGGCTGGCCAGTATGAAAAGGCCCGCAACCTGATGACCCGGACCAAGGGGACCTTGGAAGCCTATGTCCCGGCGCTGATTTTACAAGGTATGCTTGCTTATCAGGCGAACGACACATCAACGGCGGCCAGCTATTTCAGCAAGGTCGTCGCCGCGCAGCCGCAAAGCGCGCTTGCCCGGAAACTTTATGCCGCTGCCCAGCTGCGTGGTAATGATGCGAAGGGCGCCATTGATACACTGGCCCCGCTTGTTGATCGCGGCGCAGCCGATGGGCGTACCTACGCGCTCTATGGTTCGGCTTTGGCGCGCGACAATCGGATGGAAGACGCGCAGACATATTTGCAAAAGGCGGTTGAGGAAACGCCGGATGCTGGCCAGATTCGCACGCAGCTCGCCATGACACAGATGTTGCAAGGCAATACGGATGCAGCCGAAGCCGGTTTGCTGGAAGTTTTGAAAGAGGACTCCAAATCGCTGCAGGCTTTGATGGTGCTCAGCCTGATCCAGATCCGCGAGAAAGACTATAAAGCGGCGCTGGTCACGACCAATCGTATCGTCAAACTCTATCCGGATATGCCCGTTGGCTATAATATTCGCGGCGGTGCGGAGTTGGGCGCGGGGGATCGCAAAAAGGCCGAGGCCAGCTTCCGCGCGGCGCTTGCCAAAAAACCTGACTATGCCGAAGCCAGACGCAATCTTGCGCAGGTTCTGGTTGCGACCGGCAAGTTCGCCGAGGCCGAACGCGAACTGAAACTTATATTGGAAACCGACAAGCAAGACGCTGCGGCGCTTGCGGCGCTTGCCGATCTTGCAGGGCAGCAGGGCAAGACGAACGCTCGCATCGGGTGGCTGCGTCAGGCGGCCGCGGCCGACGGCAGCAAGCTTAAGCCACGCGCGCAGCTTGCGCTTGCCTATCTCGATACAAATCAGAAAAAGCAGGCGCTTGACGAGGTGTCGAGCCTGCTTCGGGACTTCCCGGAAGACCCGCAGGCGATTCTGACCGCCGCGCGCGTTTATGAGCAGACGGGCGACACGCGACGCCTTTCGTCGGCACTCAACCGCCTGGTGTCGATCAGGCCGAGCAGCGCGCCGCCACGGGTCATGCTCGCGCGATCATTCGAGGAGACAAAACGTCCGGCAGACGCCCGCACGACGCTCGAACGCTCACTTTCGGTCGCCGGTATGGAGAAAGCGCAGATTTATGCCGAATTGATTGCCTTTGAAATGCGCCAGTCGCGGCCTGATGCTGCGAAGTCATGGGCAGAGCGGTTCCGCAAGGAAGATGCAAAGTCACCTCTTGCCGATCTTGCGCTCGGCCAAGCCTATATTAAGGCGAAAAACCCGACCGAAGCGCTCAAACATCTTGAAGCGGCTCGCAAGATAAAATTCACTGATCCGGTCGCGCGCGCAATGTCGTCGGCCTATGTCGCCCTCAACAGGCCGCGAGACGGGATCGCCATTTTGCAGGCCTATCAAAAGGCCAATCCGCGTGACACCAAGGCGCTTGTCGCGATTGCAGAACTTCAGCTTGGACAAAAACAGTATAAGGCGGCGATTGCAAACTATGAGGCGCTGCTGAAAATCGATGTGGCGTCACCGGTCGTGCTCAACAACCTTGCGTGGGCCTATTCCATGGTTGGCGACAAGCGCGCGCTTGGCATTGCAAAACGCGCTTATGCTGCAGGATCTGGCATTCCATCGGTCATGGATACATATGCCTGGATATTGTTGCGCAACAAGGAAAACCCCAAACTTGCGCTCAACCTCTTGAAACGCGCGGTCGCCCGGCAACCGAGCGACCCGGATATGCGCTATCACCTTGCCGTCGCACATCAGGTAAATGGCGAGCGTGAGGAAGCGGTCAAGGTGCTGAAAACAGCGCTGAAGAGCCGTCGTTTTGAAAGCCGAGCGCGTGCCGAGGCGCTGCTCAAGAGCTTGCAGGCGGGCTAGGGTCAGGACCCATTAAATGCACGCCCGTGATGGTGTAAGAGCGGGATGAGGCGCGAGGAAAGGCCGTGTCGGCGTGGCATCGCCACGTCGGCACGGGTTTGACGCTGCGGATCGCCCGCTATTGCGCCACAGGACATGGCCAGCCCGGCACAGACATGTTTGCTCCATGGCGGCGTTGCTCAATTGCCCGATAGCGCCGCTATCGGGCGCATTCGCGCCTTGCCATGAACCAAAC
>JBFKAE010000125.1:0-9146 GCA_041621755.1 Sphingomonadaceae bacterium
ACTGACACCTATGGTGCTTACCCCGCCACGCAAACATGTCATTTCCAAATCATATAGTGGAGACCCTAACTGATGACCGACACGGCGAAGACGATTTCCATCGTAGGCGGCACGGGGAAACTTGGTGCAGCTATCGCCTGGCGGTTGGGCCGCGCGGGACGACGTGTCGTAATAGGCTCGAGATCAGCTGAAAGCGCATCAGCAAAGGCGGCCGAGCTCGGGTATGGCATCACCGGCATGGCGAATACAGACGCAGCGGCGGCGGGCGACATTGTGTTCGTCACCGTTCCCTTTTCTGCACAGGATATCACACTTGCAGAAATCGCGCCGCAGCTGGCGGGCAAGATCGTCGTGGATACGACGGTGCCGTTGATGCCGCCCAGAGTGATGCGCGTTAAACTTCCCGACGAAGGCAGTGCGGCGATGCGCGCCCAGGGAATTCTCGGTCAGGGCGTGACTCTGGTATCAGGGTTTCACAACGTCGCTGCTCACAAATTGGCAACAGATATCGATGTCGGTTGTGACGTTCTGATATTCAGTGATGACAAGGCCGCCCGCGCTGTAGTCGTGGAACTGGCCAACGCAGCCGGCTTGCGGGGCATTCATGGTGGTACACTGGTTAATTCGGTCGCGGCAGAGGCACTAACGTCCATCCTCATTTTCCTCAACAAGACGTATAAGGTTGACGGCGCGGGCATTCGCATCACAGGGAATCTGATTGAACCCGAAGATTGAATTGATGCCCCCGCATGATTGAGATCATTCCCCTTTCCGACATTGGCGAAGTCGAGCCTGGCGCTCCCCTCGCATTGCTATTGGGCAGAGCCCTGACGGCGGCTGAAATTGTACTGCAGCCCAACGACATATTGGTAATTACACAAAAGATCGTGTCCAAGGCAGAAGGTCGGTTCGTAACGCTGAGCAAAATTGTGCCAGGCGCAGAAGCACAGCGCATCGCCGCGATCACGCGTAAAGATCCGCGACTGGTCGAACTGGTACTCGCGGAATCTAGTGCAGTTCTGCGCGCTGTGCCCAACGTGCTGATCACCCGCCATCATCTCGGGTTGGTGATGGCCAATGCAGGGATAGATCAATCCAACATCGGCCCAGGAGACAAAGGGCGCGCCTTGCTTTTGCCGGTTGATCCGGATGCATCGGCAAAGGCGATCAGAGAGGCGTTGGCAGACCGCACAGGTGTTGCCCCAGCGGTCGTTATCTCCGACAGCTTCGGTCGGCCATGGCGTCATGGCGTTGTGAGCGTCGGCATTGGAGCTGCGGGATTGCCTGCGCTGATCGATCGGCGGGGTGACGTGGACCGCGACGGGCGAACACTTGAAGTCACACAGATTGCCCTTGCCGACATGGTGGCGACCGCTGCTGGCCTTGCTGCAGGCGAAGGTGCTGAAAGTATTCCGGCAGTGCTGGTACGGGGTTACAGCTTCGATGCGCAGCATCGACCCGCCACCGCTCTTGTTCGTCCGCTAGCCGAAGACCTGTTCCAGTGACGGAGCGGATCGTCGTACTGACCGGCGGCGTTGGCGGTGCAAAGTTGGTGCTGGGGCTGATGGAATATGATCCCACCGCCAGCTTGACCGCGATCGTTAATACGGGCGATGATTTCCGGCATATGGGCCTCTATATCTCACCCGACATCGACACCCTGCTCTACACGCTGTCGGGTAAGGCCAACAAAGCGCAGGGATGGGGTAGAGAGGGAGAGAGTTGGGGCTTCATGGCAGCCCTGCGCGAATTGGGTGGTGAAGACTGGTTTGCACTGGGCGACGGCGATCTGGCGCTGCATTTGCTACGGACTATGCGGCTTGAGCAGGGAGAATCGCTGAGCGTAGTCACCCGCGATTTCGCGAAAGCGTGGGGTATAGGTTGCACCATATTGCCGATGAGCGACATGCCGGTCGCCACCTGCCTTTCCACCGATGAAGGCGTTCTGGAATTTCAACGCTACTTTGTCGAGCGCCGATGTGCGCCACGCGTGAAAAGCATTGAATTTCGTGGGTCCAGGCAGGCGCGTGCAGCACCCGGCGTGGTGGAAGCGATCATGCATGCTGACACCATATTGATCGCGCCATCCAACCCTTATCTTTCGGTTGATCCACTGCTTGCCATTGCCGACATACACGAAGCTTTGCTCCAATGCGCCGCTCCGGTGGTCGCAGTATCGCCGATCATCGGGGGCAAAGCGGTCAAGGGCCCGACCGCCAAGTTGATGGAGGAACTGGGCATACCGGTAGATAATGGTGCAATCGCACGACACTACGCCGGGATAATCAGCGGCCTGCTGATCGATAGCGCCGATGCCACGCCCGATGGTGTTGCGGTTGCGCATACGAATACATTGATGCGCGATTCTGCCGACCGCATTCGGGTCGCGTTGGCGGCGCTGAACCTCGCGCACAGTATCGCACCATGATCTGGACCGCCATTGTACCGATCAAGGGTGGCGATGATCGTAAATCCCGACTGTCTAGACGACTGGATAGGGAGGAGCGGATTCGGTTAAGCAATGCCATGGCTGCACATGTCCTCGGGTGCCTTGGCCAAGTGCCCGCGATCGGAGAGATCCATACACTTTCACCCGACCCTATCCCACCCTTCCTCTGGCGGCAGGATATGGGGCGAGGATTGAATTCCGAGATGGATGCTTTTCGCGTGGACATGGGTGTTGAGCCACTGCTCGTGATCCACGGTGACTTGCCCCTGCTCCATCCCGACGAGGTAAGTGCGCTGCTCACAGTTGCCGAATCGAGTGGCGGCGCGATTGCACCCGACCGCCATGGCGAGGGCACCAATGCCCTGGCGCTCATTGCGATCGACGACTTTCGCTTTACTTTCGGCGAGAAAAGCTACGCAGCGCATGTCTCCGCGATGCGCGGGAAGGCGGTCAGCCTCAAACGCAAGGGTCTCACACACGATGTTGATACGCCCGAAGATCTCGATGCCATTACAGCGGCCACCTGCGGTGACGCCGCAACATTCTCCGCAAAATTCGTTTTAAGATCTTCTTGCAGAGAACTGTGAAGTGTTGAGGTGGATTGGCTGGTTCCATTCCTTGAGTTTGCGAAGCGTCTCGTCTTCGTCGTGGCCCCACATGCCGGTGGCGACGTTCCGCGGTATACCGCCCTTTGCCCTCACCGCATCGCGGAAGTGGTTGCCCCGATAGGCACTATCCTCAAAAACCGCGCCGGGATCATCGGGCAGTGCATCTGGACCAGCCCAACCATCATTGATGTTGACGGACGTGATGGCGATTTCTTCGACCAACGCTGTGTCGGTATCTGTACCGACTTAAGCCTTGAAGCCGAGGACAGCAGGTTTTTCTTTGTGTTTAATGTAGCTGCATCCCCCGCTTAATTACGAATCCACAAATGCTGAATGTGCCTACGAAATTTGGTGGCGGGCGACATTAAAGCTTGCTGAGTGGGCCTCGCCCGATTGGCGAAATCTCGAACAAAGCAAGTTTTTTTGCTCCGGGACATGATGATCCGCGAAGTGACCGGTTGGCGATTTAATGATTGGGAAGATGATCGGGCGAATATGCGCAGACGTCTGGAGTGGCTACGCACAAAACATGTGTCTGCCCAACTGTTGCGAAAACTCCTGCACAGCGCACGTTCATACGAGCAAGCTAATATCGAGCAGGCGGCCTTCGATGCGATGAAGGCGCATGGGTTTGTTGGTCCCATGGCAGATAGAGATACCACACAGCAAATTCTCGAGACAGCAGCCGTCAACATTGAGACAACTCTTCCATGCGACACATATTGGGGGCCGATTGTCTATGTCGGCGCCCCTCCCCGGCTTTGCGATTTGCCCGCGCGCGACGTGGCCATCGGCCTCACGCTTGCCGACCTAGCAACACAGTGGCACCCAGAAGGCGAACGCAATACCACGCGGATGCGGCAACCAGAGTTGCGTCCCGACCTGCCTTGGCCCGCCATATATGAGTTTGCCTGCATCGCCGCTCGAAAACGGCCTTCTGATGACCAAAACATCTCAATGTCTGTTTCTGCGAAAGAGAAAGCGATCGGGCGGGACCCTGCGGAGGGCTTCAGCCACAAGGTTCAAAAGCTTGCGAGTCATTTTGACCGCCAGATTCGTCGGCCACCACACCGATGAATGAAATCATCGACGTCAACCAGAATAAATAAACCCCAGTTTTCTTTTCTCCAAATAAGGCTTGGAAGTAGGCTTCCTTTCGTCGCCGAACGCACTTCCACGTTCCAAGACTGATCTCTTCGAGTTGGCTCAAAACTTCTGGCGAAGAGAAAAAACATGCGGTTACCAGAAGGGACTGATCGAAGCCGCACCCGAGTCCGAAAGGCAGAGCGGGGGATCAGCTGGGCAGAGGTGGCCCAGACAAGCAACTGCCAAGCGCCTGGCGTCCTCACGACCAGGAGCGCCCATGATGCTCGACCCGGCTCCGAAGTCCAGGACCCGAAGCGGACATAGGCCGGACTGCCCCAGGCATAATTCGCCAAGGGTAGTTGTCCTATGCCCGTTTCGCTGACCCTCACCAAAATCCAATTCATCAAAATCAGGTTGAATAAGGATGACGAACAAAACACATCGAGTGCCACAAGCTGCAAAGCGATCCAGAGCCGCAATCCGAGGAGTTCACAAAATACAAGCGTGGCTACACCACACACTTACGAACACCAGAAGCCGCAAAGGCTCAATACAAACAAGCTGTACGGCAGAAATGGCGGGCGCTGGCATTGGTCATCAAGGCAAAGCTGGAAGCGATGGAAAGTGACATCCCACACTTTGAAGACGTGTTCATGGCTAACATCGTTATGCTTGATGGCCGTCTTGTCGGTGAACATGCCCGACCGATGATCGCTTCGGCTTATGAGAACGGCAACATGCAACCGTTGCTGCCTGACTATTCGGGAGAGCCTACCATAGAGAGGAAAGACGATAGGCGCTGACTTGGTTGGCCGAGTGAGGGCGAATCCGGGATGAAACTGATCCGGCGATCGATGGCGCACATTGCAAGGCAGCGCGGCGCACCGATGGAAGAAGTCGAAATGCAACTGGGACACCGCAAATATGACAGCGTTTCAGAGATATATGCGCCGTTCGACCCCGAGTATCTTGCAGGCGTGACAGCCATCACCGCAGCCATCATCGACGAGATCGAGACGTTTGTTCCAGGTGCATTTCACCGGAACGACACCGAAGACGGCGCAGAGACCATTTCCATCGAGAGAGAAAAAATACTTAGTTTCAATGGGTTTGGATGGTGGGCGCGGCAAGGATTGAACTTGCGACCCCTGCGATGTCAACACAGTGCTCTACCACTGAGCTACGCGCCCACTCAGGCCGCGCTACATAGGCGAGGCCCAAAGGCTTAGCAAGCCTTTCATTCCGTCTCGAAGATACGGTCGATTTCGGCGACAAGATCGCGCAGGTGAAACGGCTTTGACAACACCTTGGCATCGGCGGGAACGCCTGACCCCTTATTGAGCGCAACCGCCGCAAAGCCGGTGATAAACATGACCCGCATATTGGGCGCAAGCGCCGCAGCGCGCTGGGCAAGTTCAATGCCGTCCATTTCGGGCATGACAATATCGGTCAGCAACAGATCAAAATCGCCCGATGCGATATAGGGCAAGGCGGCAGTGCCGCGATCAACCGATACGACATCATAGCCCGCGCGCTGAATTGCGCGTTCAAGAAAGCCCCGCATCGAATCATCGTCTTCGGCAAGCAATATTCGGCCAGCGCCAGGGCGGCCTTCAGGTTGGGTCGTCATAATTCCCTCATTCGCCCATAATGTGCGCCAACAAGGCTTAACATTTCGTGGGCGGCGATTGCTAGTCGTTACAGCGTTGATACTTTATAGATCATTGGCTACCTAAAAATCAGGAGAAAACGCGATTTCAAAAAGCCAACGCCAGCCTGTCTCAGACCTGCTACCGGGGCATTTCCTGACGCGCGCCTCGGGAACACCGCCACCAGTTGTTCTTGCCTCTCCACATAGTGGCCGCGCCTACCCGGCGACATTCCAATCCGAATCGGCGCTCGACCTTGCCGGATTGCGCCGCGGCGAAGACGCCTTTGTCGACACGCTGCTTGAACCGGCCGTCGCTGCGCACAATTTCCCGCTGATCTCGGCGCGCTGGGGACGGGCTTTTATTGATCTCAATCGCGGACCTGACGAAATTGATGCCGTACTGCTGTCCGATCCGCAGACGATAGACCATTTGACGACGACAGAGCGAACACGGTCGGGGCTTGGCGTGGTACCGCGAATCACTGGACCCGGGCTTGATATCTACAAGCAGAAGCAGCCCTATGCTCTGCTGCGGCAACGAATCGACGCCATTCATGGTCCGTATCATCAGCGTCTGGGAAAACTGTTGCAGGCTGCTCACGATGCGCATGGCTTTGCAGTTCTCGTCGATTGCCATTCCATGCCGTCCCTGCCCTTTGCACCGCGCACACGGCCGCAGTTCGTCATCGGCGACGCGCACGGGTGCAGCGCGCCCGATCATATTCCGCGCTGGATCGAATCCGCACTGCGCAGACAGGGCTATCGGTGCATCCGAAACACGCCCTATGCCGGTGGCTATACAACACGCCACCACGCTGTGCCCGCAAATCGGATATTCGCCGTGCAAATCGAAATTGACCGCGCGCTTTACATGGACCCTGAAACGCTGGTCCCACACGATGGGTTTTCACAGATCGCAAACACGCTTGAGTCGCTGACAGGCGGGCTTTTACGCCATTTACGCGAAACGCTTGCGCGCCCTTCGACCTCGGCAATAGCAGCCGAATAAAAAACGGCCACCTCGGCAATGCCGAAGTGGCCAGGGTTCAGGGAGGACACGCGCCCCGTAAAGAGGCCCGTGCAAGACAACTGCAAAGGGGGATAAGCAGAAGTCTCATAACAACAGTGGGGCTTCTATACGAAAAAATCAAGCGTACGACGCGCACATACCACTATTTGTTTTGCCGCAAGAACGGCAACATCCGCGCAACCACATCATCTTTATCCAGAAAATAATGTTTTAGCGCCCCAACAATGTGCAGCACGACAATTGCAATTGCAGTCACGCCCAAAAGCTCGTGCGCTTCATGCAGTATATCACGTGCGGACTCGGAAAATCCCATCGTGGGAATCGGGAACAATCCGAAAAATTCAAGCGGCCTTTCGACGGTGACGGCAAATGCCCAGCCAGTCAGTGGAAGTGCAAGCAAAAGCACGTAAAATGCGATATGCGTGCCGCGCGCCAGCACGATTTCCCAACTGGCCATATGCGCGGGTAGCGGCAGAAAATCTTCCCGCAGCCGCAGCGCCAGCCGCCACAATGTCAGCGCCAGAATCAAAATGCCCATCGGCTTGTGTATGCCACCAATCTTTGCCGCCTCGGCAAAGCTTTCGGGCGTGTTCTGTTCGATCAGGCCGTCCATCATCACGCCACCGGCAAGATTGCCAAGAACGAGCAACGCAATCGCCCAGTGAAGTGCGATCGCTATGGACGAATAACGGCTGCGCGCATCGTCGATACCTTTGGCCATAATAACCCTCCCCGTTAAACCAGCCGCGGCAGCCTAATCGGGAATCCGATTTAGGCAAGCCCCGGCCAGCGTATAGAGGGTATTCGTCAGGCGGCGGGTGCAGGCTCGGCTGCGGCTTCAGCTTGCACGCGCTGATCCTTGACGAACAATTCGCGAATGATCGACAAAGACATCAGATGCGCGTGGACGAGCGCCAATATCCCATTGGGAACAATTTTGCGCAGCTGATCCCCGCGCAGCTCCTTCAGCTTGTCTTCCGACACCATCTTGAAGCCCCGATATACGGCAGGCTTTTCGGCGCCGGGGATTTCGATCGAGACTTCACCATCGATCAAAAGGTCCAGCTTTTTCAGCTCTTCGCCAAACTGGCTGGTGCGAAACACCGCTTCTTCGAACTTTTCACAGAACTGCAGAACATTCTTCGTCACGTCCGTCTGTTCGCCATTCTCAAACAAGCGTTCGCCAACACCTTCGGCGAAATCCTTAGAGCTGTCGTCGGCGCACAGCGTCAGTTCCTCGCTTTGTGGATTGACCCGCGCCAACATGAATGGATAGCGGCGCACGTAAGCAGGGACATAACAGCCTTCGGGGAAATGCCCGTCTTTATCGACAAAGACATTGCTGCCCTCGCGCAGGCCCATCAGCGCGAGGGGAACCGGATTGTCACCGCTCGCAAAAATGATCGGAAAGTTGCGCTGCGCCGAAATAAATTCGTCCGTCGTCAGCGGCACGGCGTGAATCCCGCGCAGCAATTCGAGATTGTCGCGCGGCACGATGCCATAATCTGCATGCTGCTGGGATGAAATCGGGGTAAGCGATGCGTACAGGACTGGCAGTTGCTGTGCCGCGCCATCTGGTTTGCTGGCCATCTTGTTCCTCTGGATATTTTACAAAAGATGATTTGGGTTTGGCGTCCGTTTAGAAGCTAAGCTCGCGCTCGGCAAGCGACGGCGCACTTGATCTCGTACGGAAGAGAGCCGATGAAGCCGGAATGAGTCAGATATTTGATCAAATCGAAGCTGATAGCGGTCAGGACGCGCGCGACCTGATCCTGATATCCCCGCAGGGATTCGAGGATTGGAACGCGACACTATCGGCACGCGCGCGCGCCGCCGTCATGGCCGCGCAGTTTACCGGAAAGGCCGAAACGCTGGCGATCCTGCCCGGCACCGACGCGGAAAACTGGACGGCAGCCTATGGCGCACCCGACGTGCTTGGTGTCTGGGATCTGGCAAAAGCCGCAACCACACTTCCGCCCGGCCGTTACCGGCTTGCCGCCGGACGTGATCCGGGCGCAGCCGCGCTTGGCTGGCTACTCGCCCATTACAAGTTCACGCCCTATCTCTCCGACCCGAAGCCGCATGAGTCGCGCACGTTGGTCGTTCCAAAATCCACCGATATTGATAATTTGCAAAGGCTGGCCGCTGGCGTCGCGCGCGTTCGCGACATGGTGAACACGCCTGCAGAAGACATGGGACCAGCCGCGATCGAAGCCGAAACCCGTGCGGTCGCGGCAAAATATGCTGCCGATGTGCAGGTCATTACGGGCGCCGCGCTGCTTGAACAGAATTTCCCAACCATCCACGCCGTCGGTCGCGCGG
>JBFKAE010000126.1:0-9085 GCA_041621755.1 Sphingomonadaceae bacterium
ATGGAAGAGGGCACGATCGCCAAATGGCTGGTGGCCGAGGGCGACAGCGTCAATCCGGGTGACATCCTTGCTGAAATCGAAACCGACAAGGCGACGATGGAACTTGAAGCTGACGAGGGCGGCACCGTCGCCAAAATTCTGGTGAATGGCGGCAGCGAAAATGTGCCTGTCGGTACACTGATCGCGGTCATCGCCGAAGACGGCGAAGACGCGACAGCCGCTGCGACAAGCCAATCGTCCAAACCGGCAGCACCTGAAAAGGCACCGGCTCCCGCTGCCGAAGACGTAGCCCCAACGCCGGCCGCCCCGGCAAGGGCAGATGTCGCCGATCCTGCAATCCCCGAAGGCACCAGCATGGCGCGCCTGACCGTGCGCGAAGCCTTGCGCGACGCGATGGCAGAAGAAATGCGCGCCGACGACCGTGTTTTCGTCATGGGCGAGGAGGTTGCCGAATATCAGGGCGCCTACAAGGTCACGCAAGGCTTGCTTGATGAATTCGGCGCGTCGCGTGTCATCGATACGCCGATTACCGAGCACGGCTTTGCAGGCGTTGGCACAGGCGCGGCAATGGGCGGGCTAAAGCCGATTGTTGAATTCATGACATTCAATTTTGCGATGCAGGCGATCGACCAGATCATCAACAGCGCCGCCAAGACCAATTATATGTCGGGCGGGCAAATGCGCTGTCCCATCGTGTTTCGTGGCCCGAATGGCGCGGCATCGCGCGTCGCGGCGCAGCACAGCCAGAATTATGCGCCCTGGTATGCTGCTGTTCCCGGCCTTATCGTGATCGCGCCTTATAGCGCCGCCGACGCCAAAGGACTGTTACGCGCAGCCATCCAGTCTCCTGATCCGGTCATTTTTCTTGAAAACGAGCTGCTCTACGGCCAGAGCTTCGATGTTCCTGACGTCGCCGACTGGGTCCTGCCCATCGGCAAGGCCCGCACCGTGCGCGAAGGTGGTGATGTCACCATCGTCAGCTATTCAATCGGTGTCGGCGTCGCGCTCGATGCGGCGAGCGCGCTAGCCAAAGAGGGGATCGAGGCGGACGTCATCGACCTTCGCACGCTGCGCCCGCTCGACAAGGTCACGGTCCTTGACAGCTTGGCCAAGACCAATCGCCTGATTGTGGTTGAAGAAGGCTGGCCAGCATGTTCGATTTCCAGTGAGATCATGGCGATTTGCATGGAAGAGGGCTTTGATAATCTTGATGCCCCAGTGCTGCGCGTGACCAACGAAGATGTGCCGCTGCCTTATGCCGCCAACCTTGAAAAAGCGGCGCTGTTGAAGGTAACGGACGTTATCGCGGCGGCGAAACGGGTGTGCTACGCGGACTGAGCCTGTTTCCCTCCGCGCGATATGTCGTGCTATGAATGCGCTGCATATGGTCGGTGACAAGGGGAAACCGGTGCGGACAGGGTGGTCTGGGTTCTACATTCTGAGCGTGGTGGCGGCCATTTTGTTTGGCGCTTGTGGCCATGCAAAGGCATTGGAGCCTGCGCGCACCAACATAGGGCTAAGCGCGCGAATCTGCGCCGTTGACACCAAAACATGCGGCGTTCGTGCACTGCCATCGACATTTGACGAACACCGCGTCTCGATTGACCTTGCGGATGTCGTGCAGTCACAGGACATGCCGCTGCATCTGCTGGTCCGTGTGTTTCGTTTTGAATCGATGACGTTTCATCTGCACTATGCCGACGGATCCGCGCGACAGGTCATCGTTTCGCAAAACATCGCAGCAGAAAACTGGGTCGCCGGCGCGCGCTTTTCAGTCCCACTTCCAGTGAGCAAAATCCCGCTAACGCGCATCGATACCGATATAAAGGGCGCGTACGAAGCAAAATTGTTCGCTGAAACCCGGCTAGTTAACAGTGCCGAGCGGTCTGCAGTAAATCTGCGTTATATCATGCTGTTTGGCATGTTCCTTGGCGTCATCGTTGCACCGATATGCTATAATCTTGCGCTCTTTCCCGTACTGCGAAATCAGTTTCTCATCACCTACGTCATCATGGGCAGCGCGACGATCGTCTACGGCCTGTTCTGGTCGAACCTCATCTATGTCTTGTTTGCCGACTTCCCGTTCATGCTGCGCTATTACGGCACGCACACGCTGATTGCCCTGATCTGCTTCCTGAACGCGATTTTTCTTCTGCAGTTTGTCGAACATACAAAACTCTCGCGGCGCGTTCGGGTCGCGACGTTCGGCACGGCGCTTCTGCCCATCATGACTGCAATATGGACGGTGGTTGCGCTCGACAACCTGCCGCGCTGGTTCTACGCGGCCCAGCACGTGTCCTTTGCCATTGCAGCCGGCGCGATCGCGATTGCCTGCGTGCTTGCGATCCGCCGTGGCAGCAGTTTTATCTATTATTTTCTGATTGGCTGGGCGGCAGGCTATGCCGCCGGACTGCTGCGTCTGATGCGATCATTCGATATGATTGAGCAGGCTTTCTACGTCGATGCCGCGCTGTTTGCGGCGATCACCTTTCAGGCGTTGATCATTGCGCTTGGCATTGCGCACCGCGCTGCAATTCTGCGTCGCCAGCGCGACAGGGCCATGCGTCGCGAAGCTGAAATGGCGACGCTTGCCGATACGGACAGCCTGACCGAACTGCTCAATCGCCGCGCGTTCAGCGACCGGATCGCCAAGGTCGCGGATGCTGAAGGCATACGCGCGCTGGTGCTGTTCGACATCGACAATTTCAAACAGATCAATGACCGCTTTGGTCATGCAACCGGCGATAATGCGCTACGCTCCATTGCCGAAGCGGCAAAGGCGGCCATGCCAGAGGGCGGAATTTGCGCACGTCTTGGCGGAGAGGAGTTTGGCATCTATCTCTGTGGCAAACGTGCTGACAAGGACGCTGAACAAACTGCCCGCAAGTTGCACCGCCGGATCCGCAGCCTGACCATGACCAATGGCAGCGGCAAGGAGTTTTCGGTCAGCATCAGCGTCGGCGTCGCCGCTGGGCCGCCCGATCCGCTTGGTGGCTGGCAGGCGCTCTATGTTGCCGCTGATGCCGCCTTGTACGAGGCGAAGCACCGGGGCAAGGACCGCGTTGCCGTCGCATGGGAAAGCGAAACCCTCTCTATCGTCGCACCAGCCTCCTCAATCGCTTGAATCAGCCATTGCTCCTTGGTCGAGCGGTGCTTATGAACTCTATATTCACTTTCAAATTACATAGGTTATCCCGCACATGCCCATCGACATAACCATGCCCGCATTATCTCCGACAATGGAAGTCGGTACGCTTGCCAAATGGCTGGTAAAAACAGGCGACAAGGTTGCACCGGGCGATTTGATTGCCGAAATCGAAACCGACAAGGCGACGATGGAGGTCGAAGCGATTGACGAAGGCACGGTCGCCAAGATCCTGATCGCAGAAGGCACCGAGGATGTGCCCGTTGGCCAGTTGATCGCCGTGCTGGTGGAAGACGGTGAATCTGTTGACGATGCCGCAACACCAAAAGCCAAAGCAAAAACGCCTCCAAAAGCACCGACAACCCCAACAGTTGAGCCGGTTACCGCGCCCCCCGCGACGCCATCGCCCAAGGCGGCAATACCTGCTTCAAACGGCAAGCGCATCAAGGCGAGTCCTCTTGCCAAACGCCTTGCCGCTGCCAAGGGTGTCGATCTTGCCGGCATTTCCGGCTCTGGCCCAAATGGACGCATTGTGAAGGCCGATCTCGACAGCGCAAAACCCGCTGCGGCAGCTCCAAAACCCGCTGCAGCGCCTGCCGCGGCGCCTGCCGCTCCAGCAGCCATGCCGCCCGCCGATGCGCCTTACGAAGCCGTGAAGCTGTCGAACGTCCGCAAGATCACCGCGCGCCGTTTGACCGAAAGCAAACAGAGCGTGCCGCACATCTACATGACGCTCGACGTGCAGCTCGACAAGCTTTTGAAACTGCGCGGCGAACTTAACGTATCACTTGAAAGTCGGGGCATAAAGCTCTCGGTCAATGATCTTATTATTAAGGCACAGGCGCTTGCGCTTCAGGAGGTGCCGAAATGCAATGTCCAGTTCGCTGGCACCGCAGTCTATGAATATAGCCGCGTCGATATTTCGGTCGCCGTTGCATTGGAAGGCGGGCTGATCACGCCCATTATCCGCGATGCGGCGAACAAGCGCCTGTCGGAGATTGCGACGGAGATGAAAGACCTCGCCGCCCGCGCCCGCGAAGGCAAGCTGAAGCCCGATGAATATATGGGTGGTACCGCGTCAATCTCGAACCTCGGCATGTATGGCATCAAACAGTTTGACGCGGTGATCAATCCACCGCAGGCGATGATCCTTGCCGTTGGCGCAGGCGAAAAACGGCCATTTGTCATTGATGGCGCGCTCTCAGTCGCCACCGTGATGAGCGTCACGGGCAGTTTCGACCATCGCGCCATTGACGGTGCCCCCGCCGCAGAATTCATGGCCGCGTTCAAGCGGCTGGTGGAAAATCCTTTGGGCATGCTGGCCTGATTATTCTGCCAAACACTATTGTTTTTCGGAGATTTGAATGACCGACACTTATGACCTCATCGTGCTTGGATCTGGTCCGGGTGGCTATGTCGCGGCAATCCGCGCGGCGCAGCTTGGGCTGAAGGTCGCGATTGTCGAGCGCGAGAAACTTGGCGGCATTTGCCTCAATTGGGGCTGCATCCCGACAAAGGCGCTGCTGCGCACGTCGGAGATCAAACATTATATGGATCATGCGGGCGATTATGGATTGTCTGCAAAGGATGTGTCCTTTGATCTTAAGAAAGTGGTTGAACGTTCGCGCGGCGTTGCAAAACAGCTTAATCAGGGCATTGGCCACCTGATGAAAAAGAACAAGATCGCGGTTGTCGAAGGCGAGGGGGCCATTACCGCCAAGGGCAAATTGTCGGTCAAAAAAGACGGCAAGACGACAGATCTTGCCGCCAGAAACATCATCGTTGCGACCGGCGCACGTGCACGTGAACTGCCGCATTTGAAGGCCGACGGCAAGCGCGTCTGGACCTATCGTCACGCGATGACACCATCTGAAATGCCTACGAAGCTGCTGGTCATCGGTTCTGGCGCAATCGGCGTTGAATTTGCAAGTTTTTACAAGGATCTGGGCGCAGACGTGACTGTTGTTGAAATGCTTGACCGGATCGTGCCTGTCGAAGACGCCGACGTGTCGGACTTCGCAATGAAGGCGTTCAAGAAACAGGGCATGGATATTCGCGTTTCGACTGCTGTTGAAAAGATCGACGTCTCGGCAAAGGGCGTCAAGGCCAGCATCAAGGATGCCAAGGGCAAGGGCAAGGTCACGGTCGAGGATTACAGCCACGTTATCCTTGCCATCGGTATAGCGCCCAACAGCGAAAATATCGGATTGGAGGCGCTTGGCGTCAAAACCGATCGTGGCCACCTTGTCACCGACGAATGGGGCAAGACCAATGTCGAAGGTATCTGGGGTATTGGCGACGTATGCGGTGCGCCGTGGCTTGCGCACAAGGCGAGCCATGAAGGTGTTGTTGCTGCTGAAAAAATTGCCGAAACAATGGGCAAGGGCAATGTTCACGCCCATCCGATGGACAAGTCCAATATTCCCGGCTGTACATATGCCCGCCCGCAAATCGCGAGCGTTGGCCTCACCGAAGCCAAGGCAAAGGACGCCGGGCATAAGGTCAAGGTCGGCAAATTCCCCTTCATCGGCAATGGCAAGGCCATCGCGCTGGGCGAGGCGGAAGGCTTTGTGAAGACTGTTTTTGACGCGGAAACTGGCGAATTATTGGGTGCGCACATGGTCGGCGCGGAAGTCACCGAACTGATTCAGGGCTATGTCGTTGCCCGCCAGCTTGAAACCACCGAAGCCGAACTGATGCAAACCATCTTCGCGCACCCGACATTAAGTGAAATGATGCACGAAAGCGTCCTCGACGCATACGGTCGCGCGCTGCATTATTAGCCGCCGTAAACCTTCATCGTGCGTCCCTCGACTGCGCTCGGGATGATGGAATTTATAGATTTACGCCGCTGGTGAAAATTCGCCTGTGGCTTCGTCGAGCAAGTGCAATACGCCGTCTGAAATCGCGAAATAGGCACCAATCAGCGTCAATTTCCCCGCCGCCTCGCGTTCGGGGATGCAGGGAAAGGTGCGCAGGTTTTTCAGGCTGACTTGAACGGCGGCTTTTTCAAGCGCGCGCTCGGTATCGCGGTCAACCTGACCGTTATGGGCGCACAATATCTCGTCACGTGCTTCGTCGAGGAGATCAATCCAATGCGCGATGAAGCCACCTTCGCCCGGTGCCGCGCCCTTGAAAGCCCCAGTCAAAGCCGCTTGCACGCCGCCGCAGCGGCCGTGGCCCATGACGACGACATTTTCGACTTCAAGCTGTGTGACGGCAAATTCAAGCGCTGCCGATACGCCGTGGCGTCCACCGCCAAGTTCGAATGGCGGGACGAGATTCGCGACGTTCCGGACGGCAAAAATTTCACCGGGTCCGGTATCAAATATAATTGTCGGATCGACGCGGCTGTCCGAACAGGAAATAATCATCGTCTTCGGGCTTTGGCCGGTTGCAAGCTCGTCGAAGCGCTCTTTTTGATCGCGATACGCGCCGCTGCGAAAGCGGGCATAGCCATGCAGGAGGTCATCAAATCTGGTCATGCGCACGGGCTAGCTTCAATATCGCGTGCACGCAAGCAATGGTTGGATTTGTCGCCGGACGTCGCTATCTAGGCGCCATGAATGAAGCCGCACCCACCCGAATTCGCAAGCCCGACTGGCTGCGTGTCAAGGCTCCGACCAGTGTCGGTTTTGCCAAAACTCGCAAGCTGATGCGTGAGCTTAACCTCAACACGGTTTGTGAAGAGGCCGCCTGTCCCAATATCGGCGAATGCTGGACGCAAAAGCACGCAACAGTGATGATTCTTGGCGATACCTGCACGCGCGCCTGCGCGTTCTGCAACGTCAAGACGGGCATGCCAATGCCGGTCGATCCCCTCGAGCCCGAACATGTCGCAACCGCAGCGGGCGAGCTTGGGCTTGAACATATCGTCATCACCAGCGTCGACCGCGATGATCTGCCCGACGGCGGGGCAGGGCATTTCGTCAAGGTTATCGAGGCCATGCGCCGTCGTGCCCCCAATACGACGATCGAAATTCTGACACCGGACTTTCGCAACAAGGCGGACGAGGCGGTTGCCCGAATCGTCGATGCGCGCCCTGATGTATATAATCACAATCTTGAAACCGTGCCGCGGCTCTACCCGACGATCCGTCCGGGTGCGCGCTACTACCACTCGCTGCGCTTGCTGGAGCGTGTCAAGCAACTCGACCCGACGATCTTCACCAAATCCGGTGTCATGGTCGGGCTGGGCGAAGAGCGGCTTGAACTGCATCAGGTCATGGACGACATGCGCAGCGCCGATATCGATTTCCTGACCATCGGGCAGTATCTTCAGCCCACGCCACGTCATGCCAAGGTGATTGAGTTCGTGACGCCCGATACATTTAACGCCTATGCCTCTATCGCCCGCGCCAAGGGCTTTCACCTTGTCGCGTCGTCGCCGCTGACGCGTTCGAGCTATCACGCAGGGGATGATTTTGCGAAACTGAAGGCCGCACGAATGGCCAGTATAAAACGGCGCGAAAGTGCCTGAACATCGCGAGGTCCGGTTTCTCCCCTACACGCAGGAACAGTTGTTTGATCTTGTCAGAGATGTGAGGGCCTACCCCGAATTTCTGCCCTGGATCGTCGCAACGCGCGTGAAGTCAGAGACCACGCACGAAATGTTGGCCGATATGGTTGTCGGGTTTTCGGTGTTTCGCGAAACCTTCACCAGCCGCGTCCTGCTTGAACGGCCAACGCATCTCCGCGTCGATTATATCAGCGGGCCGCTGAAATTTCTCTATAATGACTGGCACTTCGAAGCCGCAGAGGGTGGCACCAACGTCGATTTTCACGTCGACTTCGCGTTTCGGCAATCCTTTGCGAACGCGATAGCAGGGCAATATTTCGACAAGGCCTTCCGGCGCATGGTGAGCGCGTTTGAAGAGCGCGCGGCGAAAATCTATTCTGGCAATAGCAGTTCGAGCGCGCACTGCACGGCCTGAAGCCGGATTTCAGTTCGCCCAAGGTCGCCAAACTCTTTCTGGTCGGCAACAACCGTATCGGGATCACCGCCGCGTTCGGCGCGCGCGAAAACAACCGTCCCGACCGGCTTCATCTCGCTGCCACCATCAGGGCCGGCAATGCCGGTGATTGCGACGGCGACATCGGCATCGCTTTTGGCAAGCGCGCCTTGTGCCATTGCCCATGCCGTGGCGACCGAGACCGCGCCAAATGTGTCAAGAACATCGGTATGGACACCAAGCTGTGCGACCTTCGAGGCGTTCGAATAGGTGACGAAGCCACGTTCAAGCACGGCGGAAGAGCCGGAAATTTCGGTAAGCGCACCACAGACAAGCCCGCCCGTACACGACTCGGCAAGCGCGACCTTGCGGCCTGCGGCAATATTTTCAATTACAACGCGCTTTGCAAGCGCAGTGAGTTCCGGAGGGAAGAGGGTCAATATTCTGCCTTTTCACACTGGCGACGAATCACAATCGGATCGTGGCGGCGGCCTGTGCAGCAATCCCTTCGCCACGTCCAGTAAAACCAAGACGTTCAGTTGTCGTCGCCTTGATATTAACGCGTTCAGACGGGAGATTCAAAAGTCTGGCGACATTCTGCCGCATGGCTTCACGGTGCGGGCCGACCTTGGGCGCTTCGCAGATCAGAGTCAGGTCCACATGATCGATAATTCCGCCGCGCGCCGTGATGAGCGTGCTGGCATGCTCAACGAATTTTGCCGACGGCGCATCCTTATATTGCGGGTCGGTCGGGGGGAAATGATCGCCAATATCGCCTTCGCCCGCCGCACCAAGCAGCGCATCGGTGAGCGCGTGCAGGGCGACATCGGCATCGCTGTGACCGACCAGCCCGGCGTCATGGGCTACGCGTACACCGCACAGCCAGACATGATCGCCGGGTCCAAAACGGTGCACGTCAAAGCCCGTGCCAACGCGAACCATTTTGCCAGGCATCGCCATCTCCATCCGGGTAAAGTCATCTTTATGC
>JBFKAE010000127.1:0-9066 GCA_041621755.1 Sphingomonadaceae bacterium
CACGTTTCGGCGCATCTTTGAACGCCTCGGCATAGACCGTCGCAAGGTCCATTCGCGGACTGGCAACAAGCCGCTTTGTCATCCGTGCATAAATTTGATCGACCAGCACACCGTCAATGGCATCGTCATTCTCGGGCGCAAGGTTAAGGACATTGTAAAGCAGTCCACGCGGCAGGGCGAGTCTGGCGGTCACATGATCGCTTTTTGCGTCGAATGCCAGGATCATATCCTGCGGACGCGGAAATTGGACCCCGGCGCGAAGTTCGGCAAAATGCTGGGCAAGCAAAAGCAGTGGCTTCACGACAAATGCTGGAAGCGGCACATTCCCAACCCGCGCCGATATTGTCGGGAACCCTCCATTGCCCTGCTCGCTCAGGCTCAGAACAGCATTCAGCCAGCTATGCGCGTTTATGCGAAACGCAACGCCTATATCGGCACGCGTATCGCCAATATTGGCACCCAGACGCAGGCGCGGCACGCCATTTGCGACGACCCGCGCCGTACTTTCGATCTCACGCCGCGAAACCACGATCGACTGCGGACCATGCCTGATCGCGATCGCGCGAAGCCGCAGCGCCAAAGTCCGCGCCGCGCGAACATCGGCGGCATCGGGAACCTTTGGTTCTGAAATGATCGGCGTTTGCGACAGTGCAACCGCGCCGATGAACAGCGGGACGACAATCAGCGCCAGAAAAAAGCGAAGCAGAATGGAACCGGACCTTTCTTTTACCGTTAATATCTATAGTCCTCTGCGTCATAAGTGGTTCAATGGAAAATAACAGCCGAAGGAACGGCCATGCGTCCAGCACTCGATCAGTCAATTGCCACAATCAAGGGCAAATATATTCTGATCGTCGAAGATGAAGCCATGATCGCCCTTATCATCGAACAGGAAATTCTTGACGCGGGGGCCAATGTCGTCGGCCCGGCGTTCGACCTCGAAAGCGCGCTTGATCTGGCCGACATGCAGCTTGATGCTGCGGTGCTCGACATCAATCTGGGCGGCAAAACCGTTTTTCCCGCCGCCCGTCGTCTGGCCGAACGCGGCGTACCGTTCGTCTTCGCCAGCGCCAATTGCCACGAACTTGCCACCAATGCTGAATTTTCCGCTTATCCGGCGATGACCAAACCCGTCTCAATGGGCCGGTTGATTGACGCACTCGCCGCATTGATCCGATCGGATCAGGATCAGCGTCTAAATTGATACAGGGCTGAGCGCAGCATCGCGCAGCCCACGCCAGACCCGCATGGCCTGAAGCGTTTCGGGGACATCATGAACCCGCAAGATCTGTACACCTTGCGCAAGCCCGGCAAGTACAAGCGCAATCGACCCGCCAAGCCGCTCTTCAACAGGCGCTTCCTTCGACAACGCGCCGATCAGACGCTTGCGACTTGCCCCAAGCAGCACCGGCACGCCAAGGCCATGAAGCAGCGACAGGCCATTTAGAATTTCAAGATTGTGTCGCAGCGCCTTGCCAAAACCAATGCCGGGATCGACGATGATTTTTTCCCGCGCCACCCCTGCTGCCTCTGCCGCCTCGATCCGTGCTTCAAGCCAGTCATAAACATCAAGCAGCGCATCGCCATAAGCAGGCGCAGCCTGCATGGTCGCAGGGTCGCCCTGCGTATGCATGATGACGACGGGGCACCCCGCCGATGCAACCACCGACAAGGAACGATCATCATGGGTCAGCCCCGACACATCATTCACCATGCCTGCGCCGCGCGCCAGCGCGTCCGACATCACTGCGCTTTTCCGTGTGTCGATGGAAATCGACCCGCCGCCCCGCGCCAGACGTTCGATCACCGCTCCCACACGTTCGATCTCGTCACCTTCCCAGACAGGCGCAGCGCCCGGTCGTGTCGATTCGCCACCAATGTCGATAATGCTGGCACCCGATGCAGCCATATCGACTCCCGCTGAAACCGCATCGTCGACTGACGCATGCTTGCCGCCATCTGAAAAACTGTCCGGCGTCATGTTGAGTATGCCCATCACCGAAGGCTCGGCAAAGCGGATCGTCCGCTCGCCAAGCGTGATCGGCGGACGCTCGGCGGTCAGGCGCTTCCACGCGGGACTGTCGGCGTCCATCTCTGAAACCGGAACCAGTCGTTGCGCACTGCGCTTGCCACCCGTGCGCTCGATCACTTCAACATGGCTGAACCAGTTGAGTCCACCAGCAAGCCGCGCGACCTGCCCGTCATATCCAAACGGCGCATCGACAAAGCCTGTCGGGCGTAAATAGGTTTTCATATTCATGTCGCGCCCATTACTGCCATCCCGCGCAGGATTGGTCGATGCTCCAACATCTGTCGCCCTCGACTACGCTCGGGATGATAAGGTTGGGGTTTGAAGTTCAAAGCCCGCCACGCCAGAAATGGTCTATCATCCCGAGCGCAGTCGAGGGACTCGCAAAACCGCCCCAGGTCGTGTGAACATTCAGAAGCACGGAAAAGCGGCATTTGCAGACCGGCAGGGCTGATTGTCAACACGACCTAGGCAGCAGCCTCCCGGCGATAGGTTTCACGCACCGTGTCAAGCGGCTCAAGTTTGCCGCGGTGTTCAATGTGCCAATAGGTCCAGCCATTGCACGACGGCGCGCTTTGCGCCTTTGCGCCCATCTGATGAATCGATCCGGCATCGCCCTTCATCGCAATACTGCCATCGGCGCGAACCTTCGCGCGATGGCGTCGGCCACGATCGAACAGCTCTGCTCCCGGCTTGATAAGACCAAGTTCGACGAGCAGGCCGAATGCAACGCGCGGTTCCGTACGCTTGTTGCGCGTGACCTGCAGCGCCTCCATGGCAATCGGTTGCGCCTCGGCGATGCGCTTTTGCGCGACCTCGACATAGGCGCGCTCACGCTCGATACCGATAAAGCGTCGGCCCAGCATTTTTGCCGCCGCGCCCGTCGTTCCCGACCCCATGAACGGATCAAGCACAGTGTCGCCCGCATCTGTCGAACTCAGCAGTACACGGTGCAATAATGACAATGGCTTTTGTGTCGGGTGCGCCTTCTTGCCCCCAATCTTCGCGCGTTCTGCCCCTGAACAGATTGGCAGTTCCCAATCGCTGCGCATCTGCTTGTCTTCGTTCAGCGATTTCATGGCGTGATAATTAAACGTGTAACGCGCCTTTTCGCTGGTCGAGCACCAGATCATCGTTTCGTGTGCGTTGGTAAAGCGCGTGCCCTTGAAATTCGGCATCGGGTTGGTCTTGCGCCAGACGACGTCGTTCAGTACCCAATAGCCAAGGTCCTGCAGCACGGTACCGACGCGGAAAATATTGTGATAACTGCCGATGACCCATATCGTCCCGTCGTCTTTCAACACGCGGCGCGCCGATGTCAGCCAGGCACGTGTGAAACGATCATAGGCCGCGAACGTGTCGAACTTGTCCCAATCATCATCAACAGCATCGACCATGCTGCCTTCGGGCCGGAACAGGTCGCCATTCAGTTGAAGATTATAGGGCGGATCGGCAAAGATCATATCAACGGATTTCGCTGGCAGAGCGTCCATTTCGGCGATGCAATCGCCAAGAATGATACGCGCATCAAGTTCATTGCCGCGTGCTAGCGGTGCCATAATATTCCCCTCTGTTTCCCGCGTTTATCGCGCAGACGACCACCTTGCCGTCCTCAGGACTCCCGGGTCAAGAGTCCTTGGAATCAAAGTGTTGTATGCTTAAGTTAAGATATCGCTAAAAGCATGACGATTATCGCAAGACCTTGAGTCCGACCCTATGGAAAGACGCTACACCTAGTATGTGTGGCCAAAAGGACTCAAATGCGTTCCAGACGTGCGCGAACCGGCCCAAAGCTCTTGCGGTGGTGCACGGAGACGCCGACGCGCGCGATGGCATCGACATGCAGGCGCGTCGGATAGCCCTTGTTCTTCGCCCAGCCATAGGCCGGAAACGCCGCATCAAGGACACGCATTTCGCGATCGCGCGTGACCTTTGCGATAATCGATGCGGCGGCGATCGACAGGCATTTGGCATCGCCGCCCACAATCGCCTCGCAGCTATGCATCCATTTCGGCGTGCGGTTACCATCGACAAGCACATGCTCGGGCGGCGACGGCAGCGCGGCGACGGCGCGTTCCATCGCAAGCAGGCTGGCCTGCAGGATATTCAGCCGGTCAATTTCTTCAGGGCCGATTGATGCAACCCCGACGATCGCGCGCGCCATGATGTCAGCAAAAAGCTGCTCGCGACGATGTTCGGTCAATTTTTTGCTGTCATCAAGGCCGTCGGGGATGGCCTTGGGATCAAGCACCACCGCAGCAGCAACGACCGGTCCGGCGAGCGGCCCACGCCCCGCCTCGTCGACACCTGCAACCTGCCCGCCATAGCGGGATTCGAAATGATAATCCGGACCCGGTCGTCTCGGCTTCACCGGGCGAGCGGCCAGTTGTGACCGAGCGGCCCATGACCGCTGCCAATACCGGGCGCAGCCATGATCGCCTGCCGCACATAATCGCGCGCACGCCAGGCGGCTTTCTCGACGTCCATGCCCTGTGCGAGACCCGCCGCCAGAGCCGAAGCAAGCGTACATCCCGTGCCATGCGTATGCTTGGTCTTGATACGCGAATCCATCCACTCCTTGGCTTTGCCTTCGGTAACCAGCCAGTCGGTGATGACATCGTCCTTCAAATGCGCGCCCTTCACCAGGACGGCTTTTGCGCCAAGCTTCAGAATCTCTTCGCCCGCCTCCCGCGCTTCTGCGGCATTGCGAATCTTCCTGCCCGCCAGCGCTTCGGCCTCGATAATATTGGGCGTCACCACATCGACCATCGGCACCAGCAACGAGATCAGCGCTTCAACAGCATTCGGGCTGAGCAGATGCGCGCCACCCTTTGCGACCATCACCGGGTCAAGAACAATCGGCACCGACACATCGGTCAAGGCGCCCGCGACAGCCTCGATCACGGCGCGGCTGCCAAGCATGCCGATCTTGACCGCGTCAACGCCCATATCCTCGATCACCACCTCGATCTGTGCGGCAATCACGCTCGACGGGATGGCATGAATATCATGGACGCCGGTCGTGTCCTGAACTGTGACCGCCGTCACCGCCGTCATTGCGTATGCGCCAAGCATGGCGATTGTCTTGATATCGGCCTGGATACCCGCACCGCCACTTGAATCCGATCCGGCAATCACCAGAACCCGGGCTTGCTTGGGTTTTGTGGCTGTCATGCCGCCTTGGCCACTGCGTTACAGATTTCATCGACGAGGCTTTCGACAAGCCCCATATCCTCGCCCTCGGCCATGACCCGGATCAACGGCTCGGTGCCCGACTTGCGGATAACAAGCCGCCCGGTGCCATTGAGGCGCCGCTCGGCCGCGGCGATGACATGCTTCACGCTATCGGTGTCAAGCGGTGCGCCGCCGTTGAAGCGGACATTTTTCAAAAGCTGCGGCAGGGGTTCGAACAGCGACAGGGTTTCGGATGCCGGACGCCCGTTTTCGACCAGCACGGCCAGAATCTGCAGCGCCGCGACCAGCCCGTCGCCCGTCGTGGCATAGTCTGAAAGAATGATATGCCCCGACTGTTCGCCGCCGACATTATAACCCTTCGCCCGCATGGTTTCGAGCACATAGCGGTCGCCAACCTTCGTGCGTTCAAGGGCAAGGCCTCGCCCTGCCAGATAGCGTTCAAGGCCAAGGTTCGACATAACGGTCGCAACCAGCCCGCCCCCGCGCAGCTGCCCCGACGCTGCCCAGCTTGTCGTGACCAGCGCCATCAACTGATCGCCGTCGACAATATTGCCCTTTTCATCAACGACAATCAGCCTGTCCGCGTCACCGTCAAGCGCGATGCCGATCTGTGCCCCGGTTTCGACAACGCGCTCTTGCAGCGCCTGCGGGCTGGTCGATCCGACCTTGTCATTGATGTTAAAGCCATTCGGGTTGACGCCGATCGTATCAACGTCCGCGCCAAGTTCCCAAAGCGCGCTCGGTGCCACATTATACGCCGCACCGTGGGCGCAATCGATCACCATCTTCACACCATCGAGGCGCAGATGATCAGGAAATGTCGACTTGGCGAAATGAATATACCGCCCACGCGCATCCTCGATCTTTTTCGCGCGACCAATATGTGCCGGATCGGCAAGCTTTGGCGACTCGTCGAGCAGGGCCTCGATCTCGGCCTCGTCCTCGTCGGAAAGCTTGTAACCATCGGGACCGAAAAGCTTGATGCCATTGTCCTGATAGGCGTTATGGCTCGCCGAGATCATGACGCCAAGATCCGCGCGCATGGATTTCGTCAGCATCGCCACCGCAGGTGTCGGCACCGGCCCAACCATGACGACATCCATCCCAACACTGGTAAAACCCGCGATCAACGCCGATTCCATCATATAGCCCGAAAGCCGCGTATCCTTGCCGATGACGACGCGATGCTTGTGGTCACCGCGCAGGAACTTGCGCCCCGCGGCCTGCCCGACCCGCATTGCGATTTCGGCTGTCATCGGTTCGCTATTGGTCAGCCCCCGAATGCCGTCTGTGCCGAAATAATGTCGGCCCATAGTGGTCCCCTTTTCGAACAACGCCCCTTGCACTGGCGTGCACTTAGCCTCTTTATGCCGGTAAATCACTAAGAGGAAGTGTGGGAAAGCCGCAAATGATCGACATTATGGGCCGCTTTATCGACAATTTATCGGCAAGCGTGTTCATGAAAGTCCCGATTTGGGGCACCCAGATCGAGATTGTCGTGCTTTTCCTCGGCGCCGCCATGCTGTTCTTCAGCGCATGGCTCGGCCTTCCACAATTGCGCGGCATAGGCATTGGACTGCAGCTTGTGCGCGGGCGTCACGGCGATGACAGTGCGCCCGGCGCGGTCAGCCAGTTTCAGGCGCTTTCGACCGCGCTTTCAGGCACGATCGGCCTTGGCAATATCGCCGGCGTCGCCATCGCCATCGCGCTTGGCGGCCCTGGGGCGGCGTTCTGGATGTTCATCATCGGCTTTTTTGCGATGGCGTTGAAATGCGCTGAAGTCACGCTTGGCATGAAATATCGCGAGATCATGCCCGACGGCACGGTGCACGGCGGGCCGATGTACACGCTAAAGAACGGCCTTGCCGCAATGGGTCTGCCGAAATCCGGCCGCAACCTCGGCGCGCTCTATGCCATATTCGCACTGGGCGGTGCGCTGCCGCTCATCCAGGTCAATCAGAGCTTCAGCCAGATTGCAGGCGTCGGCGGCTTTACCCCGGGCCCGACGAGCGGCCTCATCTACGGCATCGTCCTTGCCTTCATGATCGGCATCGTGATCATCGGCGGCGTTAAATCCATTGCCGCCGTCACCGCGCGGATCGTACCGCTCATGTGCCTGATCTATCTTGGCGGCGTCCTCACCATCCTTGCAATCAACATCGCCGCACTGCCTGACGCCATCGTCCTCATCATCGAACGCGCCTTCAACCCGACCGCCATTGGCGGCGGTGCAGTCGGCGTTTTTGTCGTCGGCATGCGGCGTGCGGTGTTTTCATCCGAAGCTGGCGTCGGCACCGCCGTCATCGCGCACAGCGCCGCAAAGACCCACCATCCGGCATCCGAAGGCATGGTCGCGCTCATCGAACCCATGCTCGACACGATGATCGTCTGCATGGCGACCGCGCTCGTCATCGTCGTCACTGGCGTTTACGACGACGGCTATGGCGATATCGCCATGACCTCGGCAGCGTTTGCAAGCGTCGTCCCCTGGTTCCCCTACGTACTTCTGGTCGCCGTCGTGCTCTTTGCCTATTCGACGCTGATCGCCTGGGGCTATTATTTCATGAGCGCCTGGGGCTATTTGTTTGGGCACAGCCGGGTGAGCGAATGGACGGTCAAAATTCTTTACTGCGCGATGATGCCACTTGGTGCCGTGCTGACGTCGGGCAAGGTGATTGACCTTATCGACAGCCTGTTTTTCCTGATGGTGCTACCGAACGTCGTCGGGCTGTTCCTGCTCTCGGGCGTACTGCGCAACGAGGTGAACAACTTTCTTTCCGGCGTCAAATCCGGCGCAATTTACGGCAAAGGCATAGACGACGCGACCGCCATGCCGCGCCACGACTAATAGAGTCCCGTCGACCGTCCGATAATCGGTCCATGAACATAGACGAAAAGCCCATAAAGCACACACCCGGCAAGAACCGGCACCCAGCCCGGCCAAAATGTCCGCAGCGGCAAGCGCCCCTTGATCTGCGCACCCCCCGGCCAATAGCTGGTGTGCGCAGCATAAGCCGCCCACGCCTCTCCAAGCTGCAGCGCCTTTTTCCCGTCCTGCAATTTTGCGCCGACCAGTGCGAGAACACCCATGCCACCGGCAAGGATCAGCGTTTCAAGCCGCCCGCTCACTGCAACATGCACCATCGCCCAAAGCCCGATCGCCCACATCATCGGATGCCGCGTAATCAGCATGACACCTGTGGGATGGGTGGATTTCTGCAAGGCGCCGCCCATCATCGTCAGCGCGGGATTGGGCGCGATCAACGACCCTGCAAGCAGGATGCAGGCATCGATCATGACAAGATAGCCCAGCCAGCGCAGCCACACCGGCGCGATCCAGAGCTGCGCGCTTGGCGCACCGCGATAGGCGGTGACGACCCATATAAGCGCAATCAGCGCCACCAAGGAATAAACCCCCATGAACCCCTGCTCGCCAAACCGCCTGACGAGCGGCGCGCGCAACGGGTGCGACAGGACAAAATGCGTTCCCACGAACACGACAATGGCGAGCAACAATTCGATCATCACACCCTCCTTCTCATCTACCGGTCATTCCCGGCAGGCAGGAATGTGGATTCACGTTTGAAGTGCAACATCTGACTGAAGTCATAGGAATACCGCTTTGACCATTTGAAAGTCGAGGTATTTTCCGGATAGCCGAGATCATGGTATCGCGCGTCCCCTCGACAACCCCACCCGTCATCCCCCGCTTGATCGGAGATGACGACAAAGGAAACCACCCCCACCCGTCATTCCCGCGCAGGCGGGAATCCATTTGCGCTTTCAACCCACGCGATGCTCCCAAGGCTTTGCACGCCCACGACCACTCCCGGAAATGATGG
>JBFKAE010000128.1:0-8997 GCA_041621755.1 Sphingomonadaceae bacterium
CCGCCCTGAACGACGATGCCGTCCTTGATCAGGGGATTGCCGACCAGGCCATCGACACCGGGCATTTCCGACCACCAGACCAAGCCCAGCTTGTCAACGTTATCGACATTGATCATCGACAGTGGCGCATAGTGCTGCATTTCCTGGTTATTGCCGAGGAATTCCCAGTCCGTGTTCTGCGGATCACTGGCGCCAGACCCAGAGCACCCGCCGAGCATCACGCTGGTGAGCGCGAGGCTCCACGCCATTAGAATTGCAGCGGTCTTGGATGGACGCTTGACCATTGATTTACTCCCACTTGGCGCAATTTGCAGCACGCCTCAGAACGATACCATCTTTAAGACCCGAGGGATGACCCGCGCAGAGGGGATTGTCAATAAATGAATGCAAAAGTGTAGGACACTCTTGCGGGCACACGATTTGGTCGTTAAAGAGAATAGCAAGCATGGTTCGTGACCTCGTACCGCTGTCAGGCCGCTATTGAACGGGGCGGTGCTTCTCGGAAGTCTGCGGCCGGATGCGACTGTGAAAGTTTCCTTCGAGCGCGGTCACCGCCGGGCTCGCATGGGTTCTCGGATGTTGGAGTAGTGATGCCGGACAAGCCCGTAATCAGCGAAATATCTGTCGTCAGGCGCACATGGTCCCCGGCGGAAACAATCGCGCATATCCGTTCGCTTCCGATCTGGTCGTGCGAGATTAAGGTCGAGCAGAAATTCGGCGGCCTTCAGAATCGCACCTTCTTCGTCGTTGACGGCAACGGTGTGCGGTCGGTCGTGCGGGTTGGCTTCGATCAGTATCGCACCCGGCAGACGACGGTGGTCGAGTGCATCCAGGCGGCCCATCGTCTGGGCCTCGGTCCGGCACTGCTTTATGCCGAACCGAATCTTTCCATCACGGCCTTTCAGGACGGCGTAGGGATGACCATCGAGCAGATGCGCGATCCGGCGATCATCCACGCGATCATCGATCGCATGAAGCTGCTTCACGAGGGCAGTCACGCCGTGCACGAAACCATCAGCTACTGGTGGCCCTTCGACACCATCCGCCGTTATCTCCTGGTCTGCGAGACGGGCAAGGAATCGACCGGAAGCGTGCCCTCTGCCTGGGCCGACAGGATCCCACGCTATCGCAAGATCGTCGACGAACTCGAGGCCGTGATCGGCCCGTTCATCCCCAAGTTCACGCATAACGATATGGTCTTTGCCAACATGATCTTCGCTCCATCGGGCGAAATCATGTTCATCGACTGGGATGGCGGCGCTTACGGGCATCCGCTGTGGGACCTGGCTGAAATGTTGATGTGGGCAGAGGCGGACGAGGATCTCACTCGAATGGCGCTCAATCGTTATTTTGACGGCATGACGCCGGATGAGGAGGCTCGCCGCCTAAAGGAAGTCTACGCGTTTCAGGCCACTGCTGGACTTCGGCTCGTCACCGAAACCATGGAAAACGAGCTCGACCCTTATTTCTTCCTGACGCCCGGCGAAATGGCGGAAAGCATGAAGCTGACGCTTCCGGGCGAAAAACCCGAACTGGCGGGACTCATCGACCTCATTGATCCGCGTTTCGAGGACCTCTGGGAACAATATCGAGATCGCTACTCGCGCTGAGACAGGCGCGCTGCTGCGCAAGAGAGGACCGCATTGTGAGACTGGCTGGAAAGAAAGTACTAGTTACCGGCAGTACCATGGGCATTGGTTTTGCCGCTGCTACGATGATGCACCGCGAAGGCGCGCAGGTTGCCGTGCACGGGCGCGACATCGGCCGAGTCAGTGCCGCGATCGAGGAAATGGGCGGCGGCGACCGGCTACTGGCCGTGACCGGAGATGTCGGCAATCTCGAGGATTGCCGCACCATGATCGACGAAACGGTAGCCGCGTTCGGCGGCCTGGACTGCTTTGTGAACAATGCCGGCATCGGCGACCTTTCCTATCCGGAAGACGTCACCGAGGAGCATTATCGCAGGGTCGCCAACGTGAACCTGCGCTCGGCTTTCTTCCTGACCCAATATGCCTTGCCCGAACTGCGCAAGGCCCGGGGCTCGGTGATTTTCAACGCATCGGTCTGCGGTCTCTTCGCCGGGCCGACCGACAGCTACGTCTACGCCACGGTCAAGAGCGGCATGATCAATCTGGGCCGGACGCTCGCACTCGAACTTGCGCCGGATGTGCGCGTGAACGTCCTGTGTCCGGGCTATATCGATACGCCGCTGATTGCTGCGGAAAACGAAGCGACGGGCGGGCAGGTCTACGCATTCATCGAGAGCGCCGCCGCGCTGAAGCGGATCGGCACGATGGAAGAGTGCGCTTCGACGATGGTTTATCTCATGACCGATGACGCGGCCTACTACACGGGCAGCGTCCTGGTGAATGACGGCGGGTTGACCGCTCGGCGCACTTGGGGGGGCAGGAACTGACATGCTGATACAAGGTTCGAACAAGGATTTTCAGGCGCTCGACAAGGCTGGCCTGATCCACCCATATTCCACGCTTCATTCGCAGCAGGACCGTGACGTGATCATCTGGGATCACGCCAAGGGCCTGTGGCTCACGACCACTGGCGGGGATCGTTATCTCGATGCCGCAGCGGGCCTGTGGTGCACCAATGTCGGCTACGGCCGCCGGGAACTGGCCGATGCGGCTGCCGCCCAGATGGAGCGTACCAGCTCGATCCACAGCTTCGCGCAGTTCAGCAACGAACCGATCATCAGCCTGACCGACCGCCTGCTGTCCCTCGCTCCGGACAATATGCGGCGCATCGTCTATGGCACCAGCGGTTCCGATGCGAACGACACGCAGGTCAAGATCGTGCGACGCTACAACAATGTGCGTGGCCTGCCGAGGAAGAAGAAGATCATCTCTCGCTTCTCCGCCTATCACGGCTCGACCGTCGCGTCGGGAAGCCTGACCGGCATTCCGCTCGTGCACCGCACCTTCGACCTGCCAATCGACGGAGTCGTGCACACGCACATGCACGATTTCCACCGCAGGCCCGCCCATATCGAGGACATACCTGCCTATGTCCGCTGGCTGGCAGAGGAACTCGAAGCCCTGATCCTGCGCGAAGGTCCGGACACCGTGGCCGCCTTCATCGCGGAGCCGGTGACCGGCGCCGGCGGCGTGCTTGTGCCGCCCGACGGCTATTTCCGGGCCATTCGCGAAGTGCTTGATCGCTATGACATCCTTCTGATCGCGGACGAGGTCATCACCGCGTTCGGGAGGACGGGCACCTGGTTCGCAAGTCCCGCATTCGGGATGGGGGCCGACCTCATTAGCGTGTCGAAGGGCATCACGAGCGGCTATTTCCCGATGTCGGCTTGCCTGATTTCGGAACGCGTTGCCGATGTCTTGTATGGCGAGACCACCGATGACGGGCTGTTCGGCCACGGCTTCACTGCGTCCGGTCACTCGGTTGCCGCAGCCGTTGCCATGGCGAATATCGACATCATCGAACGCGAGGGCCTGCTAGAGAATGCCAGCCGAATGGGCGACCTGCTGCTGCGGCGCGTCCGCGATGCGGTCGGCGATCACGAGCTGGTCGGTGATATTCGCGGCAAGGGCTTGATCGTGGGCGTCGAGTTCGATGCCGACAAAAAGACCCGCCAACCCTTCGCCGACCCGACCTCGGTCGGCAGACTGCTAAGCAAGTCGGCGCTGGAGGAAAAGGTCCTGGTCCGTGGCGGGCATGGCCGGGTGCTGGCGGCAATGGCGCCCGCGCTGATCGCAAATGAAGAGGATATCGAGGAAATCGTCGCGCGCTTCGCACGCGTCGTGGATCGCTTCGCGGGCAAACTTCGCTCCTCCGGCCTGGCGGGATAGGATGATGGACCTGACCTTCGATTTTGCTGGCAAGCGTGTCCTGGTGACCGGTACCGACACGCCCATTGGTGCCGGAACGGCACGGGCATTCCTTGCGCTCGGCGGCCAGGTCGCCGTCAATGGCGGAGCGATTGATGGCGCGCAATCCGTCGCTGGCGAAACTGCTTCGGCCGACGGCTGCAAATCGGTGGTCGAAACCGCGATCGCGCAGCTTGGCGGGCTCGACATTCTGGTGAATGCGGCGTCATACCGCGAAGACAAGCCTTTTGAGCTGGTCACGCCGCAGGACTGGGACAAGGCCATTGATGGTGCGCTGACCGCGCATCTGTTCTGCACCCAGTTCGCTTTGCCTGCCTTGCAGGAGAGCAAGGGCAATATTGTCAACGTCACCTCGTCCTACGCGCAGATGGGCAGCACTGATGGCTCCTCCGCCTTCAGTGCCGCAGCGGGATCGATCGTGAACATGACACGCATGCTGGCCCTGCGCTTCGGCGTTTCCGGCGTGCGCGCCAATTGCTTGTGCGCCGGTCCGCTGGAAGGATCCGCGGCGGCGCAGCAATTGGAAGTACCCCCGATCGGTCGACACGGAACGGCGGACGACATGGTGCCCACCATCCTGTTCCTGGCCTCCCGCCATGCGAGCTTTATGACAGGTGCGATCATCGTCAATGACGGTGGCCGCTATTCAGGAGCGTAGGGACCGGCCATGAAAATGAACGCAGTCATCGCGGGTGTGGGGACGACCAGGATCGCCCGCCATCCCGATCGTAGCCTGTCCAGCCTCGCGCATGAGGCGATCGGGCAGGCCCTGGCTGATGCCGGGATCGATACCTCGCGCATTCAAGCCGTCTGGGCCGGCAATGCAGCGGCGCCAGTCATTACCGGGCAGACCTGCATTGCCGGGCAGGCGATCCTGCGGGGACTGGGGGTGGGTCGCATCCCAGTGGTGAATGTCGAGAATGCCTGTGCGACGGCCTCGACTGCACTCCAGCAGGCGGCTGCCATGGTGACGCTCGGCGCATATGACATCGTCCTCGCCTTCGGGGTGGAGAAACTCTATAGCCCCGACAAAGAAAAGGTCTTCTCGGTCTTTGCCGGCTGCGCGGATGTGGAACATCCCGAAGCACTTGACGAATTCATCCTCGGCGAAGGCGATGATGCGGCGGGCGCCGGTCAGTCCCGGTCTGTGTTCATGGACATTTATGCCCGTCTGGCTCGCAATTACATGGAGCGGACCGGCGCAACCGCCCGCGATTTCGCAGCAGTGTCTGCCAAGAACAGCCTGCACGGCAGCCTCAACCCTAATGCGCAGTTTCGGGACGTGCTGACGGTGGCGGAGGTTCTCGCCTCCCCGTTCATCGTCAGCCCGCTGACGCTGACCATGTGCTCGCCTCTGGCCGACGGCGCTGCGGCGGCGGTCATCATGTCGCCCAAGGCCGCCCGCGAGCTTGGCGTGCGCAAACCGGTGCAGATCCTCAGCTCGGTGCTGGCGAGCGGTTACGACTACGAACCGGACAGCGAGAAGCTGACCGCCTGGACCGCGCGGCAGGCATACGACCTGGCCGGAATCGCACCTGGTGATGTCAATTGCGTAGAGCTGCACGATGCGTCCTCGCCGGCTGAGATGATTTATTACGAGGCCCTGGGCCTGTGTCGCGAGGGCGAGGGCCGCGCATTCCTTGCCGATGGTCATAGCCGGATCGGCGGCCGCGTCCCGGTCAACACTTCGGGCGGTTTGGTCCGCAAGGGACACCCGATCGGCGCGACGGGCCTGTCGCAGATCCACGAGCTCGTCCTGCAATTGCAGGACCGGGCCGGTCCGCGTCAGGCCACGGGTGCCCGCATTGCGCTGGCCGAGAACGGCGGTGGGTTTCTTGGCGAGGATTCGGCGGCGATCGTCGTGACCCTGCTGGGCATCTGAACCTATTGGGAAAGGGATTCTTCGCGTGGAGCCAGTAACTCAGGACACTGCCGTCAGCGTTATCGGGCTCGGCGAAATGGGTTCGGCGCTCGCGCGCTCTTTGCTTGCCAGCGGCTATGCAGTTACCGGATGGAACCGGTCGCGCGAAAAGGCCGAGAAGCTTGCGCAGCACGGTGCGGCCATTGCCGAAAGCGTGCTAGAAGCAGTCAAGAAGGGCGATGTGATCGTCGCCTGCGTCACTGATTACCTGACCCTGGCAACCCTCTTGCATACACCGGCGATTGCCGGGGCGATGGCGGGCAAGGCCCTGATCCAGCTGACCACCCGCACACCGGAGGAAGCCCGAACGTGCGAAGCCTGGACCCGGGAAGCGGGCGTGGCCTGCCTGGAAGGTTCGATCCAGGCCTATCCGATTCATATCGGAACGCCGGAGGGAGCCATCCTCTATTCCGGCCCGCGCGAGTTATTCGATGCGGTGCATCCGGTTCTGTCTGCGCTTACCGGGCAAGTCGTCTACGTGAGCGATGCAATAGGCGGCGCGGCGGCGCTCGACCTCTCGCTGGCGGGGACGGTCGTACCGGGGGCGACCGTCGCATTCCTGCAGGGCGCGGCGATTTGCCATGCGGAAGGTGCGCCGCTCGATCTGTATATGGAAATGGTCGAACAGAGCATCATCCCCGGCCTGATGCTTTCGACGTTCCGCGACAGCACGCGAATGATCAAGCAGCGCGACTATGCCTATACGGGCGACGGCGCTCCGCTCGATGCCTGGGTGCCCGGTCTTCAGATGGTAGTACAGGCGGCGAAGGACGCCGGCATCGATCCGCGCTGGAATGAGCTCGTCCTCGACTATCTCGAGAGATCCTCGGCCGAGGGGCACGGCCAGAGCGAACTCGCGGCGATTTTCGAAATACTGTGCCGGTCACCGGCATGATTTCCGGTTTGGAGGAGTAGGGCAGACATGGACGAGATTCTGATCCTGGGAGCGACGGGCAATATCGGCAGCCTGGTCGCGGACCGGCTGGTTGCACGAGATGCTGCGGCCGTTCGCGTGGCCACCAGCCGCGAGGAAGGGCTGGCAGCCCTTTCCAAGCGCTTTCCCGGCGCCAAGGCCGTCAGGGCCGACTGGTACGACGGGGAAAGCCTTGCCGCAGCCATGGAAGGGATCTCGCGAGTTCTGATCGTTACGCCCGATTTCGTAACCGACGAGGCAGTCGCGACTCCCAATATCATCCGGGCTGCCAAGGCTACCGGCTCGATCGAGCAGCTGGTCAGGTTGATCGCTATTCCGCCCGGCCTTACTGCCGGAATGCTGCCCCAGCGGTTCCTCGACACGCGCTGCGGGGCGAACCTGCACGTGATCGCCAAGCCGCTGCTTGATGCAAGCGGACTGCCGGTCACCTACATCAACGTGCCCGGCTGGATCATGTTCAACCTGCCGTGGTTCCTGGCTCCCGAGGTCAAGGCCAGTCGTCGCCTGGCCATGCCGGCGGTGACGGATGCCGATCGCATGTGGATTTCCGAAGGCGATATTGCTGATGTCGCGGTGGCTATCTTGACGCAGCCTGTAGCCGATCACGTGGGCAAGGAGCACGTGCTGACTGCTGCGAAGCGCTACGACTATCCTGCGATTGCCGGGCTGCTGAGCGAAGAGCTGGGCGATGAGGTCAGCTATGCCGACGACGATGGGCCGCTTCGCGAGGCGATGGGCGATTCCTTCGAAATGCTGATGACCTATTTCGAGCATGAGACGCAGGCCTATGGAGGCGTCGAGCATAGCGAAACCGTGGCTGAAGTGCTGGGCAGGCCACAGGAAACCGTTCCCGACTACATCAAAGCCAACCGCAACTTGTTCATCTGAACAAAGGAGTCGATCAAATGACCACCGATAAGAATATGCCGACCGTCGAAGTCATCGACAACGAGGAACGCCGCGCGTTCATCACCGCAGCCATGACGGCGCTGGCGGTGTCCGGTAGTCTGGCTGGCTGCGCCAGCCCGGCCAAGTCGTCGGAAGTGGACGGCGCCGCCGCGCCCGTTCCTGCTAAGGCCAATCTCCACCCGGTGCGGCTTGACCGGAAATATCTGGAAGGGAGAGATATTCCGGATCTAAGCCCATGGCCCGAAGCCATGCAATTGCGACCCGTTGCAACCCATCGGGTGATCGAATGGTATACCGGCGAAAAGCTCAGTTGCATGGTCTACGATGCCGATGACGGCGTTCTGAAGTTCACGGACCTGCCCTATGACGAGCATGTCGTCATCCTGAGCGGCAAGGCCACGCTGACTTCGATCGACGGGACCGTCGAAGTGTTCGAGAAGGGCGACGTCTTTGTCGCGCCGCTCGGTTGGACCGGCACATGGGAACTGGCCGACAATTACCGCGAACTGATCTGTTTCGAGACCCAGTCGCTGGCCAACGCCATGCAAGCCTGGTTCGAGTAAGATGGGCGAGACGGCGCTCAACGGCGAAAGGGCCATCGTGACCGGTGCAACTTCCGGCATCGGCCGCGCCATTGCGGTGCGGCTCGGACGCCGCGGCGCGGCGGTAGCCATCCTCGGTCGCAGCGAGGAGAAGGCCGCCCAGGTCGGGCAGGAGGTCGCGGCAGCGGGCGGCATTCCGTGGATCGGCCTGGTCGATATCGGCGATGCCGAAGCGGTCGCCGATGTGACGGCCAAGTTTGCCGACGAATTTGGCGGGATCGACACCGCAGTGTCATCTGCTGGCGTCGCCTCGACTGGCACAGTCACCTCTACCGATCTCGACGAATGGCATCGCATTATCAACACCAACCTTAACGGGACCTATTACTTCGCGCGCGCGGTGATGACCGAACTGGTGAAGACAAAGGGGTGTTTCGTCGCGATTAGTTCGGATGCGGGGGTGCAGGGCGCGCAGGGCTATGCGGCCTATGCCACGTCTAAACATGGTCTGCATGGCCTGATCAAGTGCATGGCGCTTGATTATGGCCCGGCCGGGGTGCGTAGTCATGCCGTCTGTCCCGCATTTGTAGAGACGCCGATGGCCGAGGAATTGCTCAGTTCGGCGACCCCCGAGGAAGTCGCGTATTTCAAGAAGACCATCCCGCTGGGACGGTTCGCACAACCATCGGAGGTCGCCGATGCTGTCGCGCACCTGACCTCGGAAGATGCGGCCTTCGCAAACGGCGTATTCTATCGTCTCGATGGCGGGGCGACGGCGGGATATTTTCTCGCAAGTTGAGATGAAGGATGGGATATAAATATGAGTGAGCCTGC
>JBFKAE010000129.1:0-8898 GCA_041621755.1 Sphingomonadaceae bacterium
CAGTTCCTGTCGATCCATCCATGCTGACCTCCATCCCAGCCAGAAGCTTGAATCACACTTCAGCACATATGGGAATCCTGAATGTCAACACAACCTAGGCCGCACTATTCACACGTTTTATAGCACTATTATGGATCTGCATAAGGTTTCGCGCGTTAAGCGATATCGTTCGGACTCTGTTCAGGTTAAAGATGTAAATATTGAGATCGTTCACATGGAGAATAGCAAATGAAAAAGACCATATACGCTATTGTTGCAGCATCGCTGCTGCCGTTTGCCGGGCTTGGAGTTTCGGGTCTGACGGCGAGCGCTGCATATGCCGACCCGCCCGACTGGGCGCCAGCTTACGGACACCGCGCCAAGAAGCACGCGCGCTGGTATCCCGACGACCATTACCGCAGTGGCAAACACTATAAGTCTCGCCGAATGAGTGCGAATGACGAAATCTATCGCGGTCGTGACGGACGCTATTATTGCAAGCGTGACGACGGCACGACCGGGCTTATCATCGGTGGTATCGCAGGTGGTGTGCTTGGCAATGTTATCGCACCGGGTGGGTCAAAAACCGTCGGCACAGTGCTCGGTGCTGTCGCAGGTGGTCTTTTGGGCAAGGAAATCGACGATGATGACGGTCCCGTCTGCCGGTAAAATATAAGGTGACGGTATAAGAAACGGCGGATTAGCGTGAGTTAACCATCAAAGTTTTCGTGTTAACCTTTTTTATCAAGCCGCTGTTAGTGTTTACAGCCGTTTAATGACCCCGGGTTAACAATCTATCAGGAGTTCTCGGGGCCATGGAGAACATTGAGTTCAGTGAAATCGCAGACACGCTCTATGAGCGGATTTTTCCTGCAACCATCATTCTCTGCGCTGTTATCGGGACGCTGAGTTTCGCGTTTCATTCTTATCCGCAAGCCATTGTCGCATTCATTGCGGTGGCGGCAGGTATTCTGGTGAACGGCGTTGTTGAACGTCGTCGACAGGAAAATGCGGAACGTCTCGCGTGTCTTGGTTGGACCCGGACACGCTTACCGTCCAAGCTGTAGCGTTCTTTCCTAAGATAATATCCGACAGTCAATTATCCCTCTCTCATTCGGACTGTCCAAATCTACCCGCCCTCTAAAAAGGGGCGGGTTTTTTCTTGTGGATTCTGAAAGATTGATCGCTGCATCGTTTTGCGCAATTGTGGCAGCCAGATGATGGCTGCCTCTAGACAATGATTTTCCGAAAACGGCGCGACGCGGCGGTCGATCCTGATGAATCCCCGGAACTTGAGGTGCAGAGCACCCCTATGCGCAGGCGCTGGTGGCGGCGAATCGTTGCCGGGGTGCTTCTGGCGTTCATGCTTATCATTGGCTGGCTGGGGGTCACGGCGCCGGTTGGCAGGGCGCTTGAACCTCTGGAAAGTCCGGCGCTGGTGTTGACCGCATCGAACGGTACGCCAATCGCGCGGCGGGGTGGATATAAAGGCGAGCCGGTCGATGTAACGAAACTGCCCGATTATGTTGGCAGAGCCTTTGTCGCGATTGAGGACAGGCGCTTTTACGATCATATCGGCATCGATCTTCGCGGCATATTGCGCGCGGCAAAAGCCAATGCCGAAGCCGGGCGCGTGGTGCAGGGCGGATCGACGTTGACCCAGCAACTCGCCAAGACCAGTTTTCTCAGTCTTGATCGCTCTTTTTCGCGCAAGGCGCAGGAAGTTTTCATCGCCCTATGGCTGGAGGCATGGCTGACGAAGGATGAAATTCTGTCGCGTTATCTGTCGAGCGTCTATTTCGGCGATGGCGCCTATGGCATTCGTGCCGCGGCGCTGCAATATTTTGACAAGACACCTGAAAAGCTGACGCTTGGCGAAGCGGCGATGTTGGCGGGGCTGGTGAAGGCGCCATCCCGGCTCGCTCCGACATCAAATTATGAAGCAGCGCGCGCACGCGGAAAACTCGTCATCGCGGCGATGAAAGACCAGGATTTGATAACCGAGGGGCAATGGCGCCGGGCAAGTCGCGCAGTGGTGAGGCCCGGGCGCAAGGATCTGCCGGGTGGTACGTACTTTACCGACTGGGTCTGGCCGCAGGCAATGGCGCGGGCAGGGGAGGCCTATGGCGAGGTCAGGGTCGAGACGACGCTTGACGCGCAACTGCAAAGGCTTGCCGAACGGGTTGTAAAACAGCATCTGGCGCGCGGCAGCGGACAGAGTGCGGGGCAGGCGGCGCTTGTTGCCATGCGTCCCGACGGGCGCGTCGTTGCGATGGTTGGTGGCAGGGAGTATGCATCCAGTGCGTTCAACCGCGCCGTGCAGGCAAAGCGTCAGCCCGGAAGCGCCTTCAAGCTCTTCGTCTATCTTGCCGCGCTACGTCACGGTATGGAGATTGACGACCTGATAACCGACGAGAAAGTCACACTTGGTGACTGGAGCCCGAAAAATTCCGGCAATAAATACCGGGGCGAAATCACGCTGAAAAAGGCGTTTGCCGTGTCCTCGAATGTTGCTGCCGCGCGGCTTACAAATACGGTGGGGACGGGGGCAGTGCGTGACGCGGCACGTGATCTTGGTATCAAGGACAAGATCGCCAATGATCTTACCATTGCGCTTGGGACATCGACTATGTCGCTGATCGATTTGACGGCGGCCTACGCGGCGGTGGCGGGGACGGAAGCGCCCGTCAGATCCTATGGCGTCGAACGGTCGGCAAAGACCGGCATATTTTCGTCGATCGCCCGGGTAAGACGGACTGCCAACCTGCCTGAGAGGCGTGCGCTGCGCGCAATGCTTCGCGATGCTGTCGATTATGGTACGGGGCGCGCCGCGCGACTGCCAATCGCGGCGTTTGGCAAGACAGGCACGACGCAGGATTCGCGCGATGCGCTGTTCGTCGGCTTTGCCGGGACGGGTGAGGATGCGCTGGTCGTTGGTATCTGGGTCGGAAACGATGATAACTCGCCGATGCGGGGCGTCAGCGGGTCAGGGCTACCGGCACTGATGTGGCGTGATTTTATGAGCGCGGCACTGCCTGAGGTCGCAAAGATTCTGGAGAGAAAGGCCGAGGAACAGCGTGAGCGCGAAGCCGAGCGCCGTGCTGCCGAGTTGACCCTGAGCGAGCTTCTGGGGCCAGATTTCGCGGCAGCGATGAATGGCGAGCCGATCGACTTGTCCCGGGCGTCACGCATGCTGTTGCAGCTTGGTGATTTGCTCGCAACGCTTCCGGAAGATGCGGCCGATATTCGTGATCGGGCGCAAGAGCTGGCGGATCGACTGGCGACGCAGGTCGATACAACCGAGCAAGATATGGAAATTCCACCTGTTGAGGGTGAGCCAGCGCCGCAATAATCTCAGTCCCAGCGGGACTTGCGAGCCTCATCGACTTTGCGCGCTTCGACCCAACGGTCTTTTCCGTCGACCTCTTCCTTTTTCCAGAATGGCGCGTCGGTTTTCAGCCAGTCCATTAGAAATTCCGCGGCTGCAAAGGCGTCGGCGCGGTGCGAGGATGCGATGGCAACGAGCACGATATTATCACCCGGTTCAAGGCGTCCGTAACGGTGAATGATCGTCCCGCCAAGAATGTGCCAGCGGCTTTCGGCCTCTGCAGCGATTTTGGTGAGCGCTTTTTCGGTCATGGCCGGATAATGCTCAAGCGTCATTGCGGAAAGCCCATCGTCGCCGCGTACAAGCCCGGTAAAGGTGACAATTGCGCCAATGTCCGTTCGTCCGGCAGAAAGCGTACTGCTTACGGCGGCAGGATCGAAAGCCTCGGTCTGGACACGTACAATGATCATCTTCGTCTCATTCCGCCGGTTACCGGAGGAAAGATAGCGAGCTCGGCGCCATCGTGGATACTGGCGTCGATGTCGATGAATTCCTGATCGCAAGCGAAGCGAAGACACGAGAGGTCTTCAAATGCGCTGGCATACCCGGGGCCGCGCGCTGCAAGCGCCCGTATGACACCGGCGACCGTGATGGCGCTACCAGGAAAATCGAGGCTTTCGCCGTCTTTGCCGATGCGTTCGCGGACCCACGCAAAGTATACGAGGTGGAGCCGCATATCAGGCCATATGTTTCAGGCCGACGCGCAAATAGTCATAGCCGGTGACGAGTGTAAGGATCGCGGCCGCCCAAAGACAGATCATACCGACCGTGTAGGCGGGTAGCGCGGGCATGGCGTGCGCTGAAAATCCGTGCAGGATCAGCGCGCCAAGCGCCACCATCTGAAATGTGGTCTTCCATTTGGCAAGCTTGCTGACCGGGACAGAAACCTGAATGCCCGCAAGATATTCCCGCAGGCCCGACACGGTTATTTCGCGCAGCAGGATGATCAGAGCAGCAATAACCGAAACGCCTCGGATAATGTCGTTCTCGACGAGCATCAGAATCGCGCCAGCAACCATGATCTTGTCGGCGACAGGGTCAAGAAACTGGCCGAGCTTTGATACCGTACCTTGCGCGCGAGCAAGGTAGCCGTCGAGATAATCGGTGGCGCCTGCAACGCAGAACAAAATGAAAGCGAACAAATAGCCAAGCCCATCCGCCTTCCACATCAGTACCACCAGTAGCGGCACTATGAGGATACGCGACAGCGTGAGTAGGTTTGGCAGACCGGACAACATTACGGCAAACTAGGCTAATGCGGCGACAGGCTCAACATTCGAAAATGAACATTCGCGCATAGTTACCTGTCGCGCTGCGCATCCCAGATGTTAGCTCTGATCAAATCATTGCCGAAACCACGCCAATGAAGCCTGCAACAAGCGCGGCGAAGCTCGCAAGACCCGATATCAAAAAGCCAATGGAGCGCTTTTCGGCTGCAGCGATATAGCTGAGGATATAAATAACACGGCCGACACACCAGAAGGCCGCAAAGACGCCACCCCAAGTGTCGCCCCAGAGGTGGGCCGTGACCCAGACCAGCGGTAGGAATATAACGATCTGCTCAAGCGTATTCTGTTGTGCGCGGAATGTGCGTTCGAATTCAGGATGACCGGTTGTCGCCGGTGCAGCCACGCCAGATTTTCCTCGCGCAGCACCGACCTTCAAAATGCTCCAGATATAGATAGCGATGGCGACGAGTGTCCCGATTAGCGTGTAATTATAGCCTTCCATGTCATCCTCCCATTTGAATTGTGCACGATTTTCGTGTGTCAGTTTAGACCCGTTGAGTGATTTATTTTTTGCCTCCCATTTCCACCATGCTGCGTGCCTTTTCGGCAAATCTTTGCATCGCGGCGTCTTCATCAGCGTCATCCAGCGATGCAAGTCGGGCGCTGGCATCTTCCGGGATCGTGATGGCTTTTTGAACCGCCGGGCGCGCGGCGATCACGTCCATCCAGCGTTGCAGGGCGGGTAGGCCGTCTACAGAAATGCCCGACCATTTATGCGTGCGGACCCAGGCCCAGTTCGCCATGTCGGCAATTGAATAGAAAGCGCCAGCAAGATATTCGGTGCGCGATAACTGACGTTCGAGCACTTCGAACAGCCGCCGCCCTTCGCCCTGATAGCGGTCGATGGCGGGTTGGATTTTTTCAGGGAAGTATCTGTAAAAGACGTTCGCCTGACCCATCATCGGACCGATTCCGCCCATTTGAAACATTAGCCACTGCTCGACGCGGCTTTTCGATTTGTCGTCCGAACCGAGGAATTTACCCGACAGACGGCCGAGATAGAGCATAATGGCACCCGATTCAAAAATCGCAAAATCATCGTGCATCAGTACCGGAATTCGACCGTTCGGGTTCATTTCAAGGAACCATTCTTCCTTTTGTGTTCCCGCTGACAGGTCTATTTTCTGCCATTCATAGTCGAACCCCATTTCTTCCAGAGCGATTGAGGTCTTGTAACCGTTAGGGGTAGCGGTGGTGTAAAGCTTCATCATGGCAGACAGCCTTTCGAGAGTCTTTCGAGTCGCACTCGACACTAGAGCGCGACTGAACGCACGTCACGATATAGCTGTTGCGACTCAAATATTTTGTGAGACGATACTTGCATCCACTTTTAATGGGACGTATACATCTTAGAAAGGTTTAAACCGGAGAAATACATGGTTAGCCAGGTGAGAAGCGCTGCGATTGCAGAACACGCAGTGATGCGAGTAAAGCGCAGTCTGCGCAATTTCGTCGGTGGAGTTTTCGTCGATGGCGGTCGGCCGTTCGATATTTTTGATCCTGCCACGGGCAATGTGCATGCGATCGCCTATGAGGCGGATCGGGATATTGTCGATAGGGCGGTGCGTGCGGCGCGTGCGGCGGTCGATGGCGATTGGGGTAACATGACGCTCGCAAAGCGGCGCGCCTTGTTGATTCGTGTAGCGGATCGAATTGAAGAGCGTTTTGACGATTTTCTGGAAGCGGAGATCGCTGATACCGGTAAACCTCATGAGCTTGCGCATCATCTCGATATACCGCGCGGCGCGGCCAATTTTCGCGTTTTCGCCGATATGATTGCCAACCTGTCGAGCGAAACCTTTGAAATGGACACACCCGACGGCGGTAAGGCGCTCAACTATGCGGTGAGAAAGCCGCTCGGTGTTGTTGGGGTTATCAGTCCGTGGAACCTGCCGCTACTGCTCATGACCTGGAAAGTTGCGCCGGCAATGGCCTGTGGCAATGCCGTCATCGTCAAGCCTTCGGAAGAAACCCCTTCGACGACAACATTGCTTGGCGAAGTGATGGCCGAAGTTGGCATGCCAGAAGGTGCGTTCAACGTTATCCACGGTTTTGGACCGAACTCTGCCGGGGAGTTTCTGACCAGTCATCCGGGAGTGCGTGCGATTACGTTTACCGGTGAAACCCGCACCGGCTCCGCGATTATGAAATCTGCTGCACCAACGGTCAAAGCGTTGTCTTTTGAACTTGGGGGCAAGAATCCGGCAATTGTTTTTGCCGATGCTGATCTTGATGTTGCCATTGCAGGGCTTGCCCGTGCGGTGTTTCTCAACACTGGCCAAGTCTGTCTTGCGCCAGAGCGCATTTATGTCGAAAGACCTGTGTTTGATCGCTTTGTTGCCGGTATGAAAGTGAAAGCCGAAGCGCTGGTTCCTGGCTTGCCCAACGATGAAGGTGTCAATTTCGGACCGCTGATCTCTGCAGAGCATCGTGGCAAAGTGCTCGATTATTACAAGCTTGCAGTCGATGAAGGCGCGACGGTTGTCACCGGTGGTGGCGTTCCCGATCTTCCAGGTGACGCTGCGGGTGGCTATTTCGTGGAGCCAACGATCTGGACGGGTCTTCCGCATGATGCACGCGTGTGCCGAGAAGAGATTTTTGGTCCGGTCTGTGCGATCATTCCTTTTGAGTATGAAGAGGAAGCAATCCGCATGGCAAACGACACTGAATATGGTTTGGCCTCGTCAATCTGGACAACCAATCTGTCGCGCGCGCACCGTGTAGGCAAGGCGATTGAAGTTGGTATATCATGGGTGAATTGCTGGTTTCTGCGCGATCTACGGACAGCCTTTGGCGGAGCCAAGATGTCAGGTGTGGGCCGGGAAGGTGGCGAGCACTCGATCAATTTTTATTCTGAACCCACCAATATCTGCATAAAATTATAGAGAGGGGATTTGTCATGGCTACAGTTGCAAAGATCGCAGGCGAGCCCAAGGCAAAGTCGCCGCTCAAAACCAGATTTTATTCACATGCCACGCTCGAATGCACGGATATCGCGTTTACGCGCAAGTTTTTTGAAGAGTTTCTGGGCTTTGAAACTGTCCAGATGGCAAATGTCTCTTTCTGGGCGCGCATGGGTGGTGATCAAATCATCGTCGTTGTGAAAAGCACCGGAAAGACGAAAAGCGAAATGCCTTTTCTTAATCATAACGGACTTGATGTCGGCACCGAAGCGGAGGTCGATGCCGCCCATGAAATCATCAAACGGGACGCTGAGAAATGGGGCCTTCACAAAATCACCAAGCCTGTTGTTCAGCACGGCACATATTGTTTCTATTTCTGGGATAAGGATGGCAATTGCTGGGAGATTTTGTGCAACCCCGTCGGCGGCTATAGCTGGGGGTTTGAGCTTGGCGATCAGGAAGGCGCTGGCCACATGAGTCGTAAATTTGCGAGACCGGAAGCGACGCTGACGAAGGAAAAATGATATGGGAGCCGACCTTCACGATATACGCTATGTCCGCATAGGATCGGACGATCTTGATGTCAGCGTTCAGTTCGCGACGGAAATTCTCGGCCTTGAACTGATGGGAAGGGATGCAAAGTCCGCCTATTTGCGTGGTGACAGCCGCGACCACAATATTGTCTATACCAAGGGCCGGGAGACGGGCCATGTTCTGGGCTTCGAGATGCGCGATATGGCTGCGCTCGATGCAGCGGCGGCGATGTTGGAACAGGCCTCAGTGGCGGTTCGGCATGGCACGGCGGAGGAACTTGAGCAGCGCCGTGTAAAAGGGCTGGTGACGTTCAGGGACCCGACTGGAAACACTATCGATCTTGTGGCGCGACCGGCGGCGTCCGGAGCCCGCTATTTCGGGACACGCGACGCTGGCATTACGTCATTCAGCCACGTTGGCCTGCGCACATCCGATCCCGTTATTGATGAAAACTTCTGGACGACATTGCTGAACGCGAAGGTCAGCGACCGGATCGGTGAAGCGCCGTTGTTGCGGATTGACGATGTCCACCACAAGATCGCACTGTTTCCGTCGTCCTATCCAGGTGTACAGCACGTCAATTTTCAGGTTGAAACCATCGATGATATCATGCGGTCTTATTATTACCTCAACAGCAAGAACGTCCGCATCATGTTTGGCCCGGGCCGCCACCCGACGTCCGGCGCGCGGTTTCTTTATTTTCAGGGTCCGGACGATATCATCTATGAATATTCGACTGGCGTGCGGATGATCACCGCCGAGGATGAGAAAACCTACGTGCCGCGGTCTTTCCCTTTGGTGCCGA
>JBFKAE010000130.1:0-8882 GCA_041621755.1 Sphingomonadaceae bacterium
CAATATTCAGACGAACGCGCCTGTTGAAAAATTCTGACTTGAAGCCTATTTCATAGGCATCAATCTTCTCAGGCCGCGTAGTGGCTGCGGCAACCGCAGGATTGAAAGCTGTGGACTGGATTGCCGCACTCTTGAAGCCTTTGGAGTAAGAGGCATAGAGAAGCACGTCTCGGACCGGTTTGAATTCAATAGCAGCTCGCGGCGTAAACCCGTCAGCATTCGCTTTGCCATTATAGGTATAGTTCGCCTGGACCACCGGCAAGCCGGGAACCTTGGTTGGATCCGCCACGCCCGTAAACATAAAACTGCGGTTGTCGGAGGTGTAGCGCCCACCCAGTGTCAACGCCAGCCGATCAGTAAAATCAAACGTTGCCTGCGTGTAAAATGCTATACTTTTCAAATTGTTGGATAATCCAACAGAATCATCAAAGGGCCGGGGTGCGGCAAAAGGCGGCGTATAGGGAGGAGGGCCCAGGAGCTGTAGGTTCGGCCCGTTCACAAGCGCCAGCGTGTTATCCACGCCGAAGTGGAACGTGCTGAACTGGCTACCCTGGTCCTGATACATGAAAGCACCCATGACCCACCGCAGCGTGTCGTCAAATGTCATTATGCCACCGGGCTGGGACGAAAGCCTGAATTCGAGACTATATGTGTCGGACGTACCCGGCGACGTGAAGCTCAGGCTGTCCAGGATATTTCCATCGGCATCCTCGGAAAATTCACGCGAAGAGTCGATATAGCTGGCGATAACAGTGGTTTTGACCGCATCATTATCGAGTTCGAGCCGTCCGCTTACCTGTGTGCTTTTGACGCGTCCAAGTCCCGGTGTCGTATAGGCACCCGAATAACGGTCATTGTCGAGCGCCTGCGGAGCGAAGGGTGACGCCAGATAGATCGGCAAATTGGCAGGGTTACGAAGCGCTGCATGCGCTTTTGAATCGAAATACATGCCACTCAGCAGAAATGTGGCTGTCTCTGAAAGATCGAATTCCAGCTTGCCGCGAAGCGCATAGGTTGTGCTGCCATCTGTCTTGCCTGATACAGTATCTTTATTAAAGCCGTCGCGGTCGGAGTAGCCGGCTGAAAAGCGTCCCCGGATGGACGGGTTGAACGGAACCGAGACAGAGCCCGCCAGATTGACATAGTCCTTGTTTCCATATGTTCCCACAATCTTGCCGCCAAATTCGCTGTCAGGGTCTGCGGTATATATGGAGATCGCGCCGCCGACGGTATTGCGACCAAAGAGCGTGCCCTGCGGGCCGCGCAATACCTCAATGCGCTCAAGATCAACCAGGCCGTTCATGAAATTGGCGAAGCGCGGCTGGTAGATTTCATCGATATACATGCCCGAAGATGGATCGGCGCCGATATCGAAACGATTGGTGCCAACACCACGAATATAGATTTCCGGTCGGGTAACCTGCGGTGCGTCATATTGGATGCCGACCATGCCCTTGGTCATGCTCTGCAAATCACTGACCGCAGCCCGTTCCAGGGCGACGGCGGAAACAGCGGAAATTGCGACGGGAATGTCCTGAGCCGCCTCGCTGCGCTTTTGCGCTAATACTACGATTTCTTCCAGTTGCATGTTAGAAACATCAGCAACTGCGGCGTCAGATTCCTGAGCGTAAGCCCGCGACTCCGCCGAAACAAGGATCAGAGCCATGATAGACACCGAACGCCTCATGGCACGATAGTGGCTCGCTTTACGATTCATTTGCATTCTCCCCATCAAAATATTCTTTTTTTACGAACCTCTCCCCGCTTATTTTGCGGAGGGAGCCAAATGGTCAAAAACGACTGCGAAGCGCGGTGATTCTACGCCGCTAATTTCTCTACAACCGCCACCATTCGTAACCACTAGGTTACATAATTTATTCAGCATTGCAACCATGCAACTACACTGCGCTGCAGTCATTGTTCTTTTACTCAATTTAGGGCTAAGACGCAGGCTATGTCGCCCGTTACACACTTCCACCTGTTCCGCTCTGCTATGTACATTTTTGACGCAATCCATCCTGCTCCAGCAGGGGCAATACACCTCTGGCGAACCGTTCAATTCCCTCGACATAGCCATCTGCCCATGTGAGCAACACGCCATCGATGCCACAATCGGACATCAGCTTGAGCGCGCTGGTGATGCGCTCTGCCGTCCCCACCAGCGGGAAGCCTCCCGCCCCCGCCGCGAAGCGCATGCGCAAGGTTTCCAGAACATGTGGGGGGAAGCTCTTCGATTCCGCGAGTTGCGAGGCCAGCCAGGCATCCACGCACTCGCGGTCCTGCATTTCGACTGCATAATAGCGGAGAAAATCTTCCGCTTCCTTTTGCGTTTCGCGCTGAACCACGAAAGTGTTGGTCCACACCTGCACTTCCCGCCCGAACTCTTCGCGCGCCATTTTCTTGTAGCTGTCGACTTCTGCCCTGATCTGTTCGGCATCCTCGGTCTTGATGATCACGAAGCACATGTCCGCATGCGCGCAGGCAAAGCGGCGCCCCTGCTCGGAACCTCCGGCGTTCATGATCGGCACACGCGGCTTCTGTAACGGCTTGGGGAGAGTGAAACCGCCACGAACCCGGAAAAACTCACCATCATGGTCGAACGGCGTATCGGATGCCCAGACCTTTTCGATGACCTGTAACCACTCCGCGAGATACTCATACCGTCCTTCATGCTCACGCAGAGGAGCACCGAACATTTCGAGTTCATGACGGTTCCATCCGCCCACGATGTTATAGCCAAGACGCCCGCCCGATATGTGATCAATCGTAGCCGTCTGCTTGGCGGCCAACAGCGGATGGATGGTGGGCGCATGACTGGTCACGAATATGCCGATACGCTTGGTCGCCTGCGCGGTGGCGGCAGCCCATGTATAGGTATCCATCACGTCGCTGGAATAATGATTGGGGTTGGATTCCAGATATCCCAGCCAACGGGCGAAGGGCACCACGGCCTCAAGGCCCGCTTCATCTGCCATCTGCGCAGCCTGGACCGACAAGGACCAAGTCATATTGTTCACTTCAGGTGCCAGCGACATGCTGGATGCACGCCCATTGGAACAGAATGTGCCCAGCTTCAGCTTGTTATCGCTGAAAATCGGATTTGCCATCGTTATAGCCCTCTCCCAATCGTGGCAATCTCACGACAATATTGCGCGGTTTGCCCGCGTCTTGTTTCCAGCTGTGGCCGGTCAAACAGTCTCGAGTGCAGCCTGATGCGCCAGAAAGCGCTCGGCCTCGAGCGCAGACATGCACCCCATGCCTGCGGCGGTCACTGCTTGGCGATAGGTCTTGTCCTTGACATCCCCTGCCGCGAACACGCCGGGCACAGAGGTGGCTGTAGAGTCCGGTACTGTGAGGATATAGCCCTCCTCATCCATATCGAGCTGGCCGACGAACAGCGATGTCGCGGGATCATGCCCGATGGCAACGAACAAGCCGTCCACCTCGATTTCGCTGTCGGCTCCGGTGATCGTATTCGTCAGGCGAACCCCTGTGACTCCCGGCGGCGACGGCGTACCCAACACTTCTTCCACCGCTGCATTCCAGATGATCTCGATCTTGGGATTTGCGAAAAGCCGCGCCTGATTCACCTTGTCCGCGCGAAGCGTGTCGCGCCGGTGGATGAGATAGACCTTGGACGCGAAGTTGGTGAGGAACAGCGCCTCTTCGACGGCGGAGTTGCCCCCTCCCACAACTCCCACGACCTTGCCGCGGTAGAAGAAACCGTCGCATGTAGCGCAAGCTGAAACGCCAAAGCCACGGAACGTCTCTTCCGTCGGCAGGCCGAGCCAACGCGCCTGCGCCCCGGTCGCGATGATGATCGTGTCACCTGTATAGAGTGTTCCAGAGTCCCCCTGCGCGGAAAAGGGGCGGAAAGACAGGTCCACATGTGTGATGGTATCACTGATGAGCTGCGTCCCGATCTCTTCTGCCTGCGCGCTCATTTTCATCATCAGGTCGGGCCCCAGAATCGAAGTTTCACCCGGCCAGTTCTCGACTTCGGTGGTGATGGTCAATTGACCACCCGGCTGCATGCCTTGCACCAACATCGGGTCAAGCGCAGCGCGAGCGGCATAGACCGCAGCTGTGTAGCCCGCTGGACCAGAACCAATAATCAATACCCTACTATGCCTGACCTGAGCCATGATCTAATTTTGACCTCTTTGATGAATGCCCGCTCCCGCAAAACCGGACAGGTAAAAGAGCTAGGGCAAGATATTGAATGTCAGGTCAGGACGCCCTGACACCCCCCTGCCGGAATCTGAAATTCCGGCAGGGAGCATGGTGTTTCAGATATTGCGTGACAGAAGATTCCCTCACCCCTATTTTTGCATTTGGCCAAGTTCCATAAAGCGCTTCACAGCCTTCATGGTTGCCTCTTCGCCAAATTGCTTCTTCGCTTCCTCGACCAAAAGGGCCGGGTTCTCACGCCCCGTACCTTCGCCATGACCATATTGGCCGCGCTGGCGAATGACGGCATGGATTGGCCCGATGTCGGAGATGTCGATTTCGGATGCGCCATAACCGTGCATCATGTTGTTCATGAAGCCGAACAGGCCGCACATCATGACGACGTCGGTCACCGATCGTTCGGACCAGCCCGCTTCCAGAATGGCATCGACGTCGCTCTGCATCATCTTATAGGGCTCACGCGCCAACTTGCGAACATAGGCCAGAACCGGTTTCAGCTTGTCATCCACAGGAGCTGTTTCGATATCCTGCATTATATCTTCAAACAGCTTGGGATTGATCCCATAGGCCACAGCAACCGGATAATGAGCGGTGTAGCAATGAGTACAGCCGTTCATTGCGGAAAAATAGGCGCCGATCAGCTCCTTCTCGCCATCGCTGAATTCCGATTCAGAACGCATGATGGCAGCGGCAAGGGGTCCCCAGGCAGCATAAGCCTCGGGATGCAGATTCCAGGCCTGAGGGCCTGTAGTGTTTTCATCCAATGAACTCAGGAACGGCATAAACAACTCCTCTTATCTGTATTGTCGATTCACTAAAGCCCGAACCATCATCAGGCGGGCGGATTACTTCGCGGCTTCCCATCCATTTCGATTGTCAAACGCATTTTTACCGGCAAGATGGGCATGGAATACGCCATCGGGGTCCCATTTCGCCCTGATCCCTTTATAGCGCTGCCAGGCATCGTCGGTGAGGCATTTGACCTCACGGAATGTCTGGTCGGAATCGCCCCAATTCTGGCCTACCGTATAGGGCTCCAATTGGCCCATTACATCGCGCAGCCAGTCCTGCATACGGCCATGATCCTCGATATTCTTATATATCGTGTACTTACCGACACACAGTTCAGTAGAGAGAGACATGGCCATGTCAGGAGCCTCGGGACGCGGCATTTTGAATATAAGAAATGTATAGCCGATGTCGTCGTCGAACTGTGTCATGATCAGGCTGCGCATCGCATCAATGATCTCTTCCTTGGGACCATCCACCCACGCCGAATCCACCCTGTAATGGAAATCCTGCGGATGCAGTTTGTCCACCAATGCCAGCTGCTCGGGCAAGGTCGTCGGCTGGGCATCGGCGATCATTAGCGCCTTGTCGCGATAGGGACATTCCTTCAACGGGGCCAGCGCCGCCTCGGACTCCTCATATGTGTCGCCGAAAGCCGCCCCCCACATGATGAATACCAGTCTGCCATCATATCCCTCGACCGGGATTGGCGGCGGCGCGGCCACTGCATTGAAATACACCTTGTCGGAAATATTATGGTGCTGCTCCCACATCCAGGTCAGCACTTTATCATAATATTCGACAGGATAGACCTGCAACGACACGGCCATCCCGTCAGTAATCGGCCGGGTGCAAATGTGGAATCGTGTGATCAGCCCGCAAAAGCCGGGACCTGTCCCGCGCGCAGCCCAGAAAAGATCGCTATTTTGCGTTTCGTCGGCGCGAACCAGTTCACCATCAGCTGTCACCACATCCACAGCGACGACCTGCTCGCAGGCATAACCCCAGTTGCGAAAGTTCCAGCCCATTCCACCTTGAAGGAGAAACCCTCCCAGACCAACCGACGGACAACCGCCCGCCGCCATATAGCGCCCGAACTGCTTCAGATAAGGATTGAGCTCATTGCCGCCTCCCACGGAAGGGGTCGCGCTGACGATCTGGGTATCGGGGTTATAGGAGATATCCTTGTAGCCGCCCAGATCGATGAGAAGCCCCTCATCGCGCAGGCTCCACACTGGAAAACTGTGCCCACCAGCGCGCACCGCGACTTTCCATCCGCGCTCCTGCGCAAGACGGACACCTTCGACGAGATCATTTTCGCTGGCCGCCATCAATACGGCTGCAGGCTTTCGTTCGGGCCTGTTGAGATGCCAGATCCTGCCGACCCGGGCTTCCTCATACCCCTGATCGTCCCGGAGAAAGAGTTGACCATCGAAACGACGTCCGGTGTCCGAAACAGAATCCTTTGACATATATCCTCTACCCTTTTCACCATCTCGGACCTTTTAAGGACCTGATATTATTGAAGACCAAAACCGCCATCCATTGCCCGGCCTGTCTCCGTTCAACAGCTTGTCATCAGCCGTTGCACAAAGTGAAGTCGAATGGCTACACAAAAGGACAGGTCACTGCAACCCGATAACTACATTTGCCGGATCGCAATCAGCGCTAACCGAGATATTTTCCGGTCAGGTTCATACTCACCTGATACAAATCCTCACCTTTGGTCGAATCTCGTGCCGCCTCGGACTCAGGGGCAGGTCCGCCTGTAAATTCGATATAGTCGCCGGATTGAAATCCCGGCTGGGGCGCCATGATCAGCCCCACCAATGTTTCGGACGATTTGGCCACCGAGCTCATCGACCGGACAAACGGGCGGAACAGCGGGATAATATATTTCACGATAAGCTGCACAATCGTCGGACGCTCCCGCGCCAGAGCCGTGCCAGGCATCATTCCGGGATCGAACGCCAGGAACCTGATCTGGGCCGGGGGAATACGCTTCGCCATATCTCGTATAAACAATATATTGCACAGCTTCGAAGTGGCGTAGCGATCTATGCCTTGCTCTTCCACGCTGCGCGCTTCACCGACATCGCCGAGCGACACCGCCCGAGCGTTTTTAAACACCGCACCGATGAAACCAAACCGGGTTGCAAGCGGTTCTTCCGGGTCATGTGTGCCGCTTGCTGTCGAAACAACCAGACTTCCTTCAGCCATATGGGGCATCAGCTTCTGCGTCAGCAGGAAATGGCCGAGATGATTGGTGGCGAAGGTCTCCTCCACTCCATCTTTTGTCATACGCTTTGGCGTGATGATCTGCAGCCCGGCATTGCATACAAGCTTGTCGATATTCCGGTCAGAACCCAATTGACTGCGCACGGCATCGGCAAAGCCTGCCACCGACTCCATGTCCGCCAGATCGAGCGGATAAACCGTCAGGTTTCCTTTTTTGCTCAGCGCATTCAGCCGCTTGGCATTAACTGGCGAGCGCGCGCCCGCAATTAATTTCACTCCCGGGCGCGCCAAGAGCTTTTTCGCCACTTCCAACCCGATACCAGAGGTCGCCCCCGTCATAACCACGATAGAATTTTTTGCCATGAATCTGAACTCCGCATCCATATAATGCGTTATTCATATATTACGATTTACGTAATATCAAGATACGGCAGACGAAATCTTTTTCATCATTGCAACAAAGTGGGGCCGTTCATCAGGCCCCAGCTTTTCCAGCATTTGCTCGCAATGCCTATTCTGTTCGGCAATAACGGCGTCAACGGTCCGGATCCCAGACTCGGTAAGCGAAAGCTGGACAATCCGCCGATTTTCTTCGGTTCGACTGCGCGTGATAAATCCACGCCTGACCAGACGGTCAATAATCGCGCTGGTGGTGGTGGGCACCACGCCCAGAAAGCTTGAAACATCGTTAGCGATGCAGCCTTTATTGCCATGAATGAACAACAGCGCCTGCACGTCCGCTGGGTTCAATTTGGTGTCCCCCGCTTCACTGGAACCTTCAGCGACCTTGAATGTGCGGACGACATTGCTGATTGCCTCGCGCAGTTCCTCGGCTTGTGCACTATTAATACCTCGCATCCTCGTAATCTACATAGATCGTACTTTAAACGCAATGCGGTAAACAGGATTCAAAATCCGTTGGTCGCGTCGGGACAACTTGGCGTGATGGGTGAACAAACACTATCTGGCGCCGATAGTGAAACTCAAGTTCCATACTGAGACATGCACCACCAGAGGCTATTTCTATCCTGTCACCCGGCAACAAGTGAAAAGACATTCCGCGCAACGCACTATGCGCATATCTATACCGCTGCCGCATCCTTCTCCTCAATCGAGCAGCTCCCCCACCTTGACCCCAAGCGCCTCGGCGATCCTGTCAACGACGGTGATGGTGGGGTTCCTGGCACCTCGTTCGATATCACTGATGTAGGTGCGATGGATATTGGCCTCGAACGCAAACTGTTCCTGCGACAGGCCTTTGGCGGTACGCAGGCGCTTGAGGTTCTGACCGAGACGATGACGGATATCCATGGCGCATGCTGTCTGCACATGCATCTGATCAGTCTACAGACGATAGGAGACATTCGGACTTGACTTCACGCACGCGGCAAGCGCTTATGATGTCACTGATCGTATACATGGGAGTCCGCTATGGAAGACTCGATTATCCTGATGGCCCTCGTCGCGCTGATCGCTGTGATCGCTGGCTATGTCATTGGCCGCCGGCATCAGATCTGGGTTGATGGCCGGCGCGCCATCCGCAAGCGCCTGCGCCCATTAGAAACTCGCGATGACGGTTGCGGCCATTGCCCGAGACGAAGCCGTCAATCGGCACATTATATGGCGGGTCGGCAAAGACCATGGCCGCGCGATCCTCCCCGAGC
>JBFKAE010000131.1:0-8761 GCA_041621755.1 Sphingomonadaceae bacterium
GCGCCCGGCTCAATCCGACAACAGCCGTGCTCGCAAACAGCTATGACGCGGCACGCGCGCATCCGAAGCGCATCGTCTTTGCCGAAGCCGAAGAAGAAACCGTACTGCGTGCGGCGATCACGATTCGCGCATCAGGCTATGGCATTCCTATCCTTGTCGGCCGTGATGACCGCGTAAAAGACGGCCTCAAGGCGCTTGGCGTGGACGATATCGACGCCTTCGAAATCCAGAACAGCCGGGTCAGCCCGCTTGTGCCGGGCATGGTCGAACATCTTTATCGGCGTTTGCAACGCAAAGGCGCGCTCTACCGCGACGTACAGCGCATGGTGAATCAGGACCGCAACGTCTTCGCGTCGCTGCTCGTTGCACTTGGTCACGGCGACGTGCTGGTGACCGGCGTCACGCGGCATTTCCAGCAGACAATGACCCAGATCTGTCAGGTGATCGATCCGGCGCCCAAACACACGCCATTTGGTATTCATCTGGTGGTCGGCCGATCCGACAGCCTGCTGATTGCCGACACGACAGTGAACGAGCGCCCGACCGCCGAAATGCTCGCCGATTTTGCCGAACAGACGGCAGGCGTGGCGCGGCGGATGGGCAAGACGCCGCGTGTTGCCTTCATGTCCTATTCGAATTTCGGCAATCCGCCCGGAGAAATTATCGATGCCGTTCGCGACGCCGTTGAAATTCTCGACGATCGTCGCGTCGGATTCGAATATGAAGGTGAAATGTCACCCGACATCGCGCTCAATCGCGACATGGCGAAACTCTATCCGTTCGGACGGCTGACCGGACCGGCCAATGTGCTCATCATGCCGGGCCTGCATTCGGCGAATATTTCTGCCAAGCTTCTGAAGGAACTTGGCGGCGGCCGCGTTGTCGGCCCCATGCTGATGGGCATGTCGAAACCGGTCCAGATCGTGCCGATGACATCAACGACAAGTGATCTTGTTACAATGGCGGTATTGGCGTCGAGCGGTGTCGTGGACTAGGGTTCATTCTGATGAATACGCCGCCTCTCTTTTTTATTCATGGCATGTGGTCGACGCCGCACGTCTGGGACTGGTTCAAAGCGCGCTATGAAGCGGCCGGACACACGGTGCTTGCGCCGGTGCTGCCCTATCATGACATCGATCCGGACGCGCCGCCTGCAACCATACTCGCCACGCTCGGTGTCGAGGATTATGTCGATTCGTTGCTCGCCGCGCTGCGCGAACTGCCTGAAAAGGCGGTCATCATCGGTCACTCGATGGGCGGTTTGCTGGCGCAGCGCGTAGCCGAAATCGCGGGTGCGCGCGGGCTTGTCCTGCTTTCTCCGTCACCAACAGCCTCGACGCAGAGCCTTGCCTTCGCGCCATTGCGGACGCTGCTTGGCGTGACCAAACCCAACAAGAAATGGTGGCGGCTACCGACAAAAATTGATGCCGAGCGTGCGCGCTGGGGCATATTCAACACCGTTCCGGCAGACATCACCGCTGCAGAGATCGACCGTCTGGTATGGGATTCGGGCCGGGCGCTTTTCCAGATATCGATGCCATGGGCCGACAAAAGCCGTGCGACACGCGTCGATTACAGCAAGCTCGACATGCCGGCACTGGTCATCGTCGGCGATCAGGACCGGATCACACCCGTCGCCGTCTCGCGCGCGACCGCCCGCCAGCTCAGCGGTGTGACCGATTACCGGGAAATCCCCGGTGCTGGCCATTGGCTGTTCCATGATCCCGTGCGCGAGCGCGTCGCCGACGAGATTGATATGTTCCTGACGCGCCTGCCGCAGGGATAAGCCGCAAGACCACCCCGCCAGCCCAAACCGAGTCCATCATCCCGACTGCGCTCTTGAAAGCTTTAAGCCGCCGCGCTTTCAATTGCCGCTTGCCGCCGCCGTTGCACCGATGACCCGATGCCCATGGCTTCGCGGTATTTCGCGACTGTCCTGCGTGCAATATCGAATCCGGCGTCACGCAACAGTTCAACGAGCTTGTCATCCGACAGGATTTTGTTGGGCGTTTCGCCATCGATCAGTTCGCGAATCGTCGTTTTGACCGCCTCTGCCGAAACCGCATCGCCCCCATCCGAAGCCTGGATCGCCGACGTGAAGAAGTATTTCAGTTCGAACAATCCGCGCTCGCACGACAGATATTTGTTCGAGGTGACGCGGCTGACGGTTGATTCGTGCATCCCGATCGCATCGGCAATGGCCCGCAGGTTGAGCGGTTTCAAATGCTGAATACCGTGCAGGAAAAACGCTTCCTGTTGGCGGACAAGTTCGGTCCCGACCTTGATGATCGTCCGTTGACGCTGGTCGAGCGATTTGACCAGCCAGCTCGCCGATGCCAGGCACTCTGACAGGAATGTCCTCGCCTCACGCTTGCCGCTGGTCGCCGTACTGAGTTCGGCATAATAGCTACGATTGACCAGCAGACGTGGCAGCGTCGCGCCGTTGATCTCCACCGCCCAGGTACCATCGGCTTTCTGGATTACAAAAAGATCGGGCATGATCGGCTGCGCACCGCCGCCACCGACCAGAAGCCCCGGCTTTGGATTATAACCGCGGATTTCACCAATCATGTCCGAAATATCTTCATCGTCGACGCCGCAAATGCGTTTCAGGCTCGCCATTTCACCGCGCGCAAGCAGATCAAGATTCGCAAGCAGACGTTCCATCGCCGGGTCATGGCGATTGGCTTCGATGGCCTGTAGCGCGAGACATTCGGCAAGGCTCCGCGCGCCGACGCCGGTCGGTTCGAAACCGTGAATAATCTTCAACGCCGCTTCAACTTCGTCCCATTCAACCTGCAGCCGCATCGCAACGTCGTTCAAATCGCCGACCAGATATCCCGATTCGTCGATCATATCGATCAGGTGGCGGACGATCATCTGCGTCCTTTGATCAAGGCCAGCCATCTGCGCGATCAACATGTCGTGCAATGTCAGTTCGGCGGTCAGGATCGATTCCAGCCCCTCGCCATCCTCGTCGCCACCGCCACTGCCACCGGTCACCGACATGCCGCTCAACCCAAGGCCACCATCAAGGCCGCCCGTTGCGGGCATGGGCGTATCGCTCGCGCAGTCATGGTGAAACGTTTCAGCATTGAGGTCGACGTCGAGCGGCGCATCGGTCTCGCTCGCGCCGGTTTCGATCAGGTCTGCTGCCGATGGGGGATCTTCACCCGAAGCCGCAGGGCGTTCACCGTCAGCATCAGCATCATTCGTACGATCGCCTGGTTCTTCGCCTGCCATTTCGAGCAGCGGGTTTTTTTCCAGCTCGCCGTTGATATAGGTTTCGAGTTCAAGGTTGGACAAAGCCAGCAGCTTGATGGCCTGCTGCAGCTGCGGTGTCATCACCAGCTGCTGCGATTGCCTTAGGTCAAGACGGGGGCCCAGTGTCATGACACAACTGCCTAGAGGCTGAATCCTTCGCCAAGGTAAACCCGGCGCACGGTTTCATCGGCGACGAGCGCGCTTGGCGTGCCTTCGAACAGCACCCGGCCATCATAAATAATGCAAGCGCGATCCACGATTTCAAGTGTTTCCCGGACATTATGATCGGTGATGAGCACACCGATATTGCGGTCTTTCAGATGGCAGACGAGATTCCGAATATCCGCGATCGAGATCGGATCAATGCCGGCAAACGGTTCGTCGAGCAGCATGATCGACGGGTTTGCCGCAAGCGCGCGCGCGATTTCGCAGCGTCGGCGTTCACCGCCCGATAGCGACATGGCCGGCGCACTTCTCAGCCGCGCGATTGAAAATTCTTCCAGCAATTGTTCCAGCCGCGCTTCACGCGCCGCATTGTCGGGTTCAGCGATTTCCAGCACCGACATAATATTCTGTTCAACGGTCATGCCGCGAAAAATCGACGTTTCCTGCGGCAAATAGCCAAGCCCGAGCGCCGCACGGCGGTACATTGGCAGCGATGTAATATCGATGCCGTCGAGCATGATCCGCCCCTGATCGGGCATGACAAGACCCATGATCGAATAAAAACACGTGGTTTTGCCTGCGCCGTTCGGGCCAAGAAGACCGATCACTTCGCCGCGCCGGACCCCAAGCGACACATCGCGCAGGACGACACGCTTGTCATACCGCTTGCCGATAGAGACCACGGCGAGGCCTCCGCTCGGCGCGACGGCTTCACGACCTTCCGCCGCCTCTATGACATCGATTTCGCTCATACCCGGACCCTTATAACCACGATTTCTTAACGACACATGCTCGCGATGCCAAATTTGGCGCAATTTGTGCATGGTAAGATGGTAGAGTGCAATGCCGGGCTGCAATTTGGCCTTAAAGAATCCCGCTCGGCGTGACCAAAATGCCGCAAACGCGTGACATTTATATGTGCACAATCAGGGCGTGCTGCGCTCCGGCACCACGAAGCGTCCCGTCACGCGCGATCCGGCGCCCGTGCTGCTGGCCGAACCGTCAAGCGTCGAACGACCATTTTCCAGATCGATCACCAGACGTTCGCCGCGCAGCACGCTGTCCCCGCGATTGAGCACGACATTGCCGATAAACGTCAATTGCCGCTGCTCGACATCATAAATGCCAAGCCGCGCGCTCGCCTTTTCGCTTGGACTGGCGAGCCGCACGCCGCCATCGGCGTCCAGACGTGTAATGGTAAGATTGCTGCCCTGGCCACGCTGGTAATAGACGCGCATGGTTGCCGCGCCGAGCTGCATGGAGCCCTGATCGACCTTGACGTTGCCCGAAAAGATCGCCTGATTGTCGCGGTCGCGCACTTCGATACGCGCAGCATCGATATCGATCGGCGCACGCGTATTGTGGCCACGCAGCGCCGAACTGCCAAAGCCGCTTTGCGCCATCGCCGGGACGGCCAGCCCAAGGGCAAACCAGACGGCTGCCGGAACAGTCAGAAAATGGCGTATGATCGTCCGTTTTGTCATCTTTGCGAAATCCGCATCTTTGTATTGCCCGAAAGTTTCAGCGTTCTGCCTTCAAGATCCACGTCAAGCCGATCAGCCGCAAAGCTGCCAAGCGGCACGCGGCCTTTGACGCGCCCCGCACTCACAACCTTACGCGCCGGCAGATCGACCGTCACGTCCGCAGTTTCAAGCGTATAACCATCGGGACGTCTGAACTTGACCGGGCCAGTCACACGCAAGCGCTCTTTTTCCATATCATAGCGCCCCAGCAGTGCTGAAACCGTTGCCACACCTTCGGCCATGACAAGACGCGCCTCAATATCGGTCAGTTCTACGATCGGCGAGTTTGACGTACGCTGAACGGCCCGCTCGGCAAGAATGCTGAAGCCGCGACCTTGACTATCCTCGCCGCGATAAGCCGGACGCTCGATCCGCATCCGCTCGTCAGCCATTTCAACACTGTCCTTCGACAGTAAAAAACTGAACTCCCGGCTCGCCGTCATTGGCCAGATCAGGCAAGTCAGAAGAACCGCGGTAGCGCCAAGCGGCAAACCACGCTTCGCAAATTTGACGTAGCGGTCCCAGCGGCTCCCCGGCAGGGCCCAGCGGCGGCGCTCGCGGGCCAGTTCATCTGCGGCTACGGTCACGCCTGTTCCTGACTAGCTCGCGTGGCTGAAAATATCGCTGTCTGCCCAGCCAGCAAGATCGAGCGCGGCACGTGTCGGCAGAAAGTCGAAACAGGCCTGCGCGATCTCGGTACGCCCTTCGCGCGCCAGCCGTTCGACAAGCACATCCATGATGCGATGCAGGTAACGCACATCGGACGCTGCATATTCGATCTGCGCTTCTGTAAGCTCGCTCGCACCCCAGTCCGACGATTGCTGATGCTTTGAAATTTCCGCGCCCAGCGTCTCGCGCACCAGATCCTTCAGCCCATGCCGGTCAGTGTAAGTGCGCACCAGCTTCGATGCGATTTTGGTGCAGAAAATTGGTGCCATCACGACACCGAGATACTGCTGAACCAACGCAACATCAAACCGCGCGAAATGTAGGATCTTGAGTCGCTTGGGGTCCGCGAGCAGCGCCTTCAGGTTCGGCGCGTCGAAATCGTCAATGCCGAACTGCACCAGATGTTCGTCCCCGCCACCATCCGATAACTGGATAACGCACAGCCGGTCGCGCAATTGGTTGAGTCCCATCGCCTCGCAGTCAACGGCGATCGGACCGCTGCCAAGAGCATCGGCAGGCAAATCGCCCTTGTGAAGGTAGGCTGTCATGGCTTTGCGCCCTTCCGCTTTTGCCGGGCGCGGCGCGCCAGCATGTTCAGTATTTCGACGAGGACGGAAAATGCCATCGCCGCATAAATATAGCCTTTGGGCACGTGCACGCCAAACCCATCAGCGATCAATGTTGTCCCGATCATCAACAGGAAGCCGAGAGCCAGCATGACAACCGTCGGGTTCTTGTCGATAAAATTCGCAAGCGGGGTCGCCGCCCACAACATAACGCCCACTGCAACGATCACGGCAATAACCATGATTGGCACATGATCGGTCATGCCGACGGCGGTGATGATCGAATCGACTGAAAATACGATATCAAGAAGTATGATCTGTGTGATCGCCGCACCAAGGCCAAGTGCAGCTTTCGATGTATCGAACACGTCCTCATTGGGATCGGGATCAACGCTATGATGGATTTCCTTTGTCGCCTTCCAGATCAGGAACAGGCCGCCTGTGATCAAGATGATATCGCGCCACGAAAACGTGTGATCAAACACTTCAAACACGGGCGCGGTAAGCCCGATGATAAACGCAATCGTAGCAAGCAATAGCAACCGCAGGATCAACGCCAGACCGATGCCGATACGGCGCGCTGGTGCACGATGTTCTTCGGGCAATTTGTTGGTCAGAATTGAAATGAAGACGAGGTTGTCAATGCCCAGCACGACTTCCATCAGGATCAACGTGACAAGCGCCGCCCAGGTGGACGGCTGCGCGAATAGTTCGATCATGCCTTCTATCATGCGCCTGTCATAGCGCCGGTACGCGCATGCACAAGATTTTGATTACAGATGCGCCCAGCGACGCACGGCCGCAGGAGCCTAGCATGGGCTTGCATGACACAGAGCAATAGCGCCATGAAGGCGGAAACGGAGAAAATTATATGGTCGCCTCACGCCCCCGCCGCAGCCTGCTCTATTTACCTGCGTCCAACCCCAAAGCACTCGCCAAGGTGCGGTCGCTGCCATGTGATGTCGTCATTCTTGACCTTGAAGACGCAGTCGCCCCCGATCTGAAAGACGTCGCGCGTGCTGCTGCCGTCGATGCCGTCAGGCAAGGTGGGTTCGGCCATCGCGAAGTCGTGGTGCGCGCCAACGGACTCGATACGCCTTGGGGTGCATCGGATCTCGCAGAGCTGGCCGAGGTCGGTCCTGACGCCATACTGGTACCCAAGGTGAATGACGGTGCGGATATTCGGCGCTATAACGATCTTATCTCGCATGCGCCCACGCGTACTAAGCTTTGGGCGATGATCGAAACATCGCGAGCAATGTTCCACCTGCTCGACATTGCTGCACAGACGCAAACTACCCGGCTCAGCGGCTGGATCATGGGCACCAACGACCTCGCCAAGGAAATGCGGGCGGAGCTTGATGCCGCGCGCGCGCCGTTTCTTGGCTTTCTGGCACAGTCCGTCGCGGCAGCGCGGGTCTATGGGATCACCATCGTCGACGGCGTGTTCAATGCGATCGAAGATGAAGCAGGCTTTGAGACGCAATGTCGTCAGGCGCGCGCCTTTGGCTTTGATGGCAAATCCCTGATCCATCCGCGCCAGATCGATCCCTGCAATGCGGTGTTTACTCCATCGGATGCCGCGCTCGCCGAGGCGCAAAACGTGGTAGCGGCGTTTGCCTTGCCCGAAAACAGCGACAAGGGTGCGATCCGTGTCGATGGCCGCATGGTTGAACGTCTGCACATGGAGCAGGCCCGGTCACTGATCGCGGTTCGAGAGGCTATTGATAATATTGAAATTTAGAACCAAAATCCTTCCCGCCTCCCTCAGATCCTGCGACTATCATATGCCCAATGGAGTAGCGCTTGCCGCTGACGCGGACGACACAGAAAATTGCCAGGATCACAGTTCTTGCGCACCTGCGCGATATGACGCCTGAAGGCCTTCCAGCGTTTGATCTGGCGCTTATCCTCGGGTGGTATGCGCCGTCCCATATAATAGCGGCAATACCACTGAAACCAGCCGCGCGGATCATCGGGGTAAATCCACCCCTTTTTGCGCCACTCAGATAGCGGGCTGCTGGCGTCAACACCAAAAAAATTCAGCGCACAATCGCGTCCCGAAGGTGAAAGCTTCGCCTGTTTGAACCAGCTTTTGGGAAATTCATCCCGACAGTCCGTCATATACTTGCCGCAAAATACACCAAGTGCGAGCATTTCAGCCGGAGTCAGTTCCGGTTTGAATTCAAGATCAAAGTTCCGACCCACAGGCTCTGAAAGCTCATAACAATAACCCTGCTGCATGCGATCGTTCACGATAACATGCTTTTCCCTCTGATTTCGCTGATGTTGAGCCTTGCTTGTCATTGGCACGCGTGATCTTCGATGATTCCCGACTTAGCCATTCAGCCACCAGATAGTGAATGCCATGATCTCTGTGATTATCCTGAAGGCGATCATGGCTCAAATCATTATCGTCGTCGAACCGCCGCACCTTGCGCCCGGAATCACCACAGCTATTGCCTCTACTGTAGCCTCGCACACTTTGTCGCAGGCTTTTAATACAGTAACACTCATACATATGATTGAATAAAACTGATATATATTCATAATATAAATTATATAACTAAGTAA
>JBFKAE010000132.1:0-8665 GCA_041621755.1 Sphingomonadaceae bacterium
AAGCAATCGACAATTTGCGCAGGATGACAGCACCGGCTCTGCGGGCAGAATGGCGACGGGTGTATCGCATCCCTGCCCCGGGCCTGAGTGCCGATCTGCTGATGCGTGGCATAGCCTGGCGCCTGCAGGAAAAGGCCCATGGCGGCCTCAACGCCAATATTGAGCGGCAACTGTTGCGCCGAGCCGATGGCGGAGAGGAGCAGCCGGTTCAGGCACGTGTGACGAAGCTGAAAGCGGGCGCGCAACTGGTACGCAGCTGGCGTGGAAAGACCCATAGTGTCATCGTGACCGAAGATGGCTTTCTCTGGAATGGCACATGCTATGGTTCGCTGACCGGCATCGCGAGCGCCATAACGGGCACGCATTGGTCCGGGCCTCGCTTTTTCGGGCTTACGAACAAAAAACGGCAAGTCCATGGCGCGGCCTGATACAAAGACCGGACGCCGGCTGCGCTGCGCGATCTATACGCGCAAATCCACCGAAGAGGGACTGGAGCAGGCGTTCAACAGTCTCGATGCCCAGCGTGACGCATGCGAATCCTATATCGCCAGCCAGCGTCACGAAGGCTGGATTCTGACGCCTGACGCCTATGATGATGGCGGCTTCTCGGGGGGCAATATGGAGCGGCCCGGCCTGAAGCAGCTTCTCGCCGACATCGAAGCCGGCAAGATTGATGTCATCGTCGTTTACAAGGTTGATCGGCTCACGCGCAGTCTTGCCGACTTCGCGAAGATCGTCGAGCGCCTCGACGCGAAAGAGGCAAGCTTCGTATCAGTAACACAGGCGTTCAACACCACCACCAGCATGGGCCGGCTGACACTCAATGTGCTGCTGTCCTTTGCCCAGTTCGAACGTGAAGTGACCAGCGAACGTATCCGCGACAAGATCGCTGCATCGAAGAAGAAGGGGCTGTGGATGGGCGGGCCGGTGCCGCTCGGTTATCAAGTCATCGATCGCAAGCTGATCATCCATGAGGACGAGGCAAAGACGGTCAGACATATTTACCAGCGCTATCTCGAACTGCGCTCGGTCGGCGAACTGATCGAAGTGCTAAGCCGTGAAGGGATCAGGACCAAAATCCAGATACGCACGAGCGGACCGCACAGGGGCGGCATCACCTTCGCTCATGGCAGTCTCTATCATCTGCTGAAGAACCGGACCTATCTCGGCGAGATAGTGCATAAGGGCGAAACATGCCAGCCTGCTCACCGGGCTCATCCATGATGAACATGGCAGGCAAATGACACCGACGCATGCCAACAAGCAGGGCAAGCGCTATCGCTATTATATCACGCATGAGCGGCAGCGGACCGACCGCAGCATCCCGGCAACCAGGATCGCTGCACCTGATCTCGAAGAATGCGTGCTAGACACACGGCAGGCATTTCTCGCGAACGATGCAGAACTGATCGCAATGCTTGATCTGCATTCGGCAGAGGGTATTCAGGCCGCGCTGGATCAGGCCGCGTTTTCATCCCGGTCGCTGGCAGCGCATGACACTCAGCGGGAAACGGTCCGGCACCATATCAAACGCATCGATGTGCGCGACGGAGAAATTGAGATTGCAACGGGCCTCTCGGCTCTACATCCCGCGGCCAGTCAAACCCACATCCTTACCGTGTCTTTCGAACGCAAACGCGGCGCACCCGATATGAAACTGCTGATTTCCACTGACGAGGGCCGCCCCGTTAACCGTAATGGTCGACTGATACAGCTGGTTGTCGAGGCGCATGCGGCACGACGGTCCGCCCTGCAGCAATCAGGCTCGCTTTCAGCGATGGCAGAGAAACAGAAAAGCTGCCGCGGAAGGCTAGCCGACATGATCAGGTTGAGTTGGCTTGCTCCCGATATCGTCACCGCCATCATGGACGGTACGCAACCTGCCTCCCTGACCCGCGCCAGGCTCAACAAGGTCAGGCTGTCACCCGACTGGAACGAGCAGCGCCGGCAACTCGGATTCGCCTGATCCACAGCTATTTAATGGACAAACAACAGCCCACGATAGGGCTGCTTTTCTGAGACTGATCCCGATAATCGTACGCAAAGTCGTGCCGTTTCAGGCGAATGATACGCATCGCAACTGAAGCCATTTCTTTTGTCCGCCGAGACCGCCGACTTCTCGTGCGACCTGTCTGAAGCAAGAGACGCTCAAAGGATTCACAGCAAAAAATGCCACCCCCAAAACCGCCCGGAAGCCCGCCAGAAAGACAAGGAATTTATCAAATTATCATTGTATATCAATGACTTATTTGACATTGGTGCGGTCGAGAAGACTCGAACTTCCACGGCCTTTCGGCCACAACGACCTCAACGTTGCGCGTCTACCAGTTCCGCCACGACCGCACGTGAAACAGGACCTTTTGAGGGGCCTGCCGACTGGCAAGGCGCGGCTCTAGCAGAGGATGTCGGCGGCTGCAACATGTGATCGGACGATCGCGCAAACAAGTGATCTTATACGACACCGCAACTGACATGTTACAATGCAAAGATTTATATTAACATTTGTTAAGCATTTGTGCGTTAATGCTTTTATATGCATTATCGATTCCCCATATGGAGCTTTGTCGCACTCGCGGCCGCAACGCCGATTTCGGCGGCGACCGTGACCGCGTCAGCCAGTGTGCGGATATTGACGCCGGCAAGCGTGCCTTCGGCGTTCGCGACGTCAGAGACGATCTCTGACTCCCGTGAAACCAAAACCGCACACCGCCAGATCAACCCTGTGCATCAAAACCATGTTGAAAAGCCCGACCCTGCGCACGTCTGGCCCATCGTCATAGAGTTCGAATAAAAAGGGCGGCCCGATGGACCGCCCTTTTCATGTGTGTTTGATCACGATGGATCAGCGCTTCAGGCCGCTTCTGCCTCGTCTTCCTCGAAGCTGTCGTCTTCGGCCGCTTTGGCTTCAGACGCCTTGATCTTCGCGGCAGCCGCAGCGAGTTTCTTCATCAGAACCTCTTCGATCTTGCTTTGCGCAGCAGCTTCGTCGACGCCTTCCATAGCGGCAAGTTCCCGCGCGAGGCGACCGATCGCCGCTTCATAGATCTGGCGTTCCGAATAGCTTTGTTCGGGCTGATCCTCGGCACGGTGCAGATCGCGGACCACCTCGGCGATCGACACAAGGTCGCCCGAGTTGATCTTCGCTTCATATTCCTGTGCGCGGCGCGACCACATAGTGCGCTTGACCTTGGGCTTGCCCTTCAGCGTCGTAATCGCATCGTCGAGCGTCGCCTGGCTCGACAGCTTGCGCATGCCAACGCCTTCGGCCTTGTTTGTCGGAACGCGCAACGTCATACGCTCCTTGTCAAAGCGCAGCACATAGAGTTCCAGCTTCGTCCCGGCAATTTCCGTGGTCTGAAGTTCCACAATCCGGCCAACGCCATGTTTTGGATATACAACATGGTCGCCTACGCTGAAGCTGAGTGTCTTTGCTGCCATATTTTCGTCCTTCCGGTCTGGCGGACACGAACCGGGCGATTTCCCAGATCGCCGAACCCATGTCCCGATATCTCTTAACCTGCCTCGCCTCTTTTTTTCGCACATTCAGCAGGGTCGAACGCGCGACTTCATTCAAAGCAAAAGCGCCGCCGCGACCTTGTAAAAAAGTCGCAAAACCGCGCTCCTGCTATAGTATATAACAGAAATATGACGCGAACGCCATGCAAAATCCAATACGGAGCTATATTTTAACGGTTTTAGCTTCCGCCGGGTTCAGCCGAAAAATATTTTTCGAATTTCCCGTCTTCGCCTTTGTGCGCATCGGCGTCGGGCGGACTGTCCTTCTTGACCGTGATATTGGGCCATTCAGCGGAATAGGTGGTGTTGAGCTCCAGCCATTTTTCAAGACCGTCCTCGGTATCGGGCAAAATCGCTTCGGCCGGGCATTCCGGTTCGCAGACACCACAATCAATGCATTCGCTGGGGTTGATGACGAGCATATTCTCGCCTTCATAGAAACAGTCGACTGGGCAAACCTCCACACAGTCCATATATTTGCATTTGATACATGCGTCGGTCACCACATAGGTCATCGGCGAGTTCCTGTTATTGTTATAAGCCCAAAGTTCAGCAAGAAGGACTGCTACACAGCCCCGGGTGCGCTCGTCAATCCACTGCTTTGCGACAGGTCGGTATAAAGACGTCGCGCCTCTGAAAATGGGCAGCGCCGTTCGGCAAGCGCTTCGACGCGCAAGATGCAAATCTGATCATCGCGCGTATAGCTGAGAACCGACCCCGGGCGCACCCGCGCCGATGCCCTTTCAATAACGCGTCCATCCATCCTGAGGCGGCGACTTTCGCAGAGCGCTTGCGCCTCGGTGCGAGATCGTGTGCGGCGTGCAAACCAGAGCCATTTGTCGAGGCGGAGACCAGCGTTGAAAACCAAGGGCACTATCCTTTCTTCATGGTGGCAAGAACGGCGAAGGGTGAATCTTTTCGCGATGGCTGGCGCTTGCGGTTTCTTGGCGGTGGTGGCGGCCCGCGCCAGGCGTAGCTGGTGACACCGCTTCTGCTCGACGCACGATAGCCAAGCGCCCGCATCAACTCGCTGAAACTCTTGCGGCCAAGACCAAGGCTCGACACCCACATGGCGTCGGGCTGAAATGGCGCACTGCCCTTGCGCTGGCTGTGCATCGCCTTGACAAGACGTTCAACCATATCAACGCGCACCGCATCGGTGACGATGGGCCAAAAACCGGCAACCTCGTAAAATTCGCGTGGCGCACCCTCGACGATCGGCACGGACACCCGTCCGGGCGCGGGCGCGGGCGGCGCACTCGTCATGCCACGATGCACAGCCCATAATGCCAGCCGCCAACGCGTCGGTTCAGGCCGCAGCAGGCCGGGCACGTAAAGATGTGTACTGCCAATCCGGACGCCAGCGCCATAAAGCAACTTGTGGTCGCCAGCGTTCATGGCGGAAAGCAACGGCGCCACGGGTGCGCGCGCAAGGCAGCCGAGGCTTTCAACCAGTTGCACAATAATCCCGCGCGCAGTTTGCGTCAGCGGCTCATCAACCGACAACCGTCGTCGCAAGCTTTCAAGCGGATGCAGCATTGCCGCGGTCCGCGTGTCGAACCAGCGTTGCAGCCGGGTCCGAACCGACGCTTTCAGTGTCGCATCAAGACCCGAAAGACTGCGATCAAGACGCACGCGCGGCGACAACGTGTCCGTACCCCGCGACAAATAACCGACGCGCGCACCGTTCCACAAAATGCGCGGCGGCATCCGGCCATCGAATTCAAGCGCAAGCGTCGCATCGGGACAGGCAGAGAGTAGCCCTGCCCTGCGCTCCAGTTCCTTTCCAAGACGCCGGTCAGCAATCGCGATCAGCTTGCGTTTTTCACCCGCACGTGCCGACGGGTCGGCATCAAAGCGGAACCCGGTCAGGCGACCAAGCACCTCACCACCGACAAAAACCGCGCCATCGGCATCGATTTCCGTGATCATTTCGGCACTGCGGCTGCCAAGGTCACGCATCAGCACCGATGTCCGCCGATCGACAAAGCGCTGGGTCAAACGCTGATGAAGCGCGTCGGACAGACGGTCCTCAATCTCGCGCGAGCGGTTTGCCCAGTGGACGGGATCGGTGAGCCAGTCGGCACGATGCGTCGCAAATGTCCAGGTTCGCGCCGCCGCGATCCGGTTTGCCAGCGCGTCTATATCACCCTGCACATCGTCAAGACGCGCCAGTTCACCGGCGATCCAACTCGTCGGAATATGACAATCGCCTTCGGTCAGATGACGGAAAACACGTGCGATCAGCCGCGAATGAAGTTCGGGGCCGGTGCGCCTGTAATCGGGAAGGCCGCACACCGACCATAATTGCTGCAAACGTTCGGGGGTATTGGCCCTCTCGACAATCCACGATTCACGCGACAGGCGCTTTAGAACCTGAAAATCGACTTCGTCGTCCGAACGCATCAGACAGGCCTGCGACGGACGCGTGCCCAGCGAGTCAATCAGCCCACCAAGCGACCGGAAATTGAGGCGGGCATTACGCCACACCAGTCGTTCCAAAGGTTCAAAATGGTGACCTTCAATGGCATCGATCTCGCCAGAGGTAAAATCCGGTCCGACACCCTCGCCCATCTGCAGCGTTCCAAACGTGCCATCGGTCTGGTAACGCCCGGCGCGTCCGGCGATTTGCGCCATTTCAGACGGATGCAGGCGACGGCGGCGCTTGCCATCAAATTTGCTGAGCGCGGCAAAGGCAACATGGGCGATATCCATGTTGAGCCCCATGCCAATAGCATCGGTCGCCACCAGATAATCAACCTCACCCGACTGATATAGTTCAACCTGCGCGTTGCGTGTGCGTGGACTTAACCCGCCCATCACCACGGCTGCGCCGCCCTTCTGGCGTCTTATCATTTCGGCAAGGCCATAGACGTCCTCGGCGCTGAACGCGACGATGGCGCTACGCCGCGGCAAGCGCGAAAGCTTCTTTGCCCCTGAAAAACTCAATGTCGAAAACCGTGGACGCCCGACAATTTCCGCATCAGGCAAAAGCTGCCGCACCAGGGGTCGCAGCGTATCGGCGCCAAGAATCATCGTCTCGTCGCGCCCACGTATATTGAGCATACGGTCGGTAAAAATATGCCCGCGCTCGGCGTCCGCGCCAAGCTGCGCCTCATCGATCGCAACAAAGGCCAGATCACGACCAACCGGCATCGATTCGGCGGTACAAAGGAAATAGCGTGCGCCCGCAGGCACGATTTTTTCCTCACCCGTGATGAGCGCAACCTGCGCTGCACCCTTGATCGCCACAACACGATCATAAACCTCGCGCGCCAGAAGCCGCAGCGGAAAGCCGATCATGCCGCTTGAATGGGCACACATACGGGTAACGGCGAGGTGGGTTTTGCCCGTATTGGTCGGGCCAAGAACTGCAGTGAGCGAGGAGCGATACGCGCCGCTCATCGGCATTGGCCCTTTCGGGACCACGATCGATCAACTCTCAGGATCAGACGAAACATCGTTCTCCTGCACCCACGCTTGTACGTAACGGCATCCTCTCACGAGCAGACTCGCGCCGCAAGAGGCATTTTGCCTCGCATTCGCTTTATCGCTCAAAACCTCTCGTCTCGTCGCAAGAAAATTTTTTAACCTCTTCTGTTAAATTGACATTAACGGCGTTTAGAGACACTCTGGACATAAGCGGGGGATGGTGAAAACCGTTCCACAAGATTGGGTCGTTCGTATATTCGCCGGGGTCGCGCGGACTACGAGAACATTTTTCGGGGCAGACGCGCGTGTATCAATCGGCATCGTACACAATTGAAGGCGCTGATTTTGTGGCAGGAACCGCACCTGCGCCCAGCGCCGCAAAACGATCACACGCCGGACGCTTCAACCCTGCAAATATCAACTGGTCCGCTATTGACTGGTCCAATCTCGACCTGAGCGTGGATCTTGGCGACAATATCGGATCGCGCGCATGGTGGCGCGGGCTTGCAACGCTTGGCGCATTGCTGGCGATAACGCTCTACCTTGCATTCCATCCGATGCGCCTGATCGCACCGGCGCAACCCGCGCTATCAACCGCACAGCTTGAAGTGGTCGACAGCATAGCGCTTGCTCCCATGACGCTTGGCAGTCACACCGGCACCGTCCACAAACCGACACGCCGTGTCATGGCGCTTTCCGAACCGCCAGAGCGCCCCCGTATCGAGCTGACCGCCCGACTGCGTGCCGTCGACAGCTTCAATGGCGCGATGCGTCGTGCCGGCGTCAGCCGCGGCGATGTCGCAAATGCCGCGCTTTTGCTTGCCGCACATACCGATGTCCGCAATCTGAAACCCGGTACAGCCTTTGATGTCGTGCTTGGTCGCCGCCCCGAAAAGTCGGAGCCACGCCCGCTTGAATCGCTGTCGTTCCGCGCGGCCTTCGATCTTCGCCTGGAACTGGCCCGCAATGACGTCGGCGACCTTGCTGTCACGCGTCATGAAATTGCCGTAGACGATACACCGATGCGCGTCAGCGGTGGTGTCGGGTCCAGCCTTTACAAATCGGCGCGCGCCGCCGGTCTCTCGAGCCGGGTTGTGGCAAATTATATCAAGGCGCTTTCGCCACGCGTCAATTTCCAGCGCGACGTACCGGCCGCGGCAAGTTTCGAAATGATTGTCGAACACCGCCGCGCTGAAACAGGTGAAACCGAAACCGGCGATCTGCTTTATGCCAAGCTCGACGGTGCGCGCAAAAACATCGAATTGATGCGTTGGAAACAGGATGGCGAGATGAAATATTTTCTCGCTGACGGAACGGCTGTAGCCGAAGGCATGATCGGATCGCCGATCCCCGGCGCGCGTCTGTCATCGGGCTTTGGTGTGCGCGCTCATCCTATTTTGCGCATCCGTCGCATGCATTCTGGCGTCGACTATGCTGCGGGCAGCGGGACACCGATTCTGTCGACAGCACCGGGCAAGGTCATTTTTGCCGGGCGGAACGGCGGCTATGGCAATCAGGTCCAGATCCGGCACAATAACGGTATGGTGACGACCTACAGCCACATGCGCGGCTTTGCGGTATCAAGCGGCGCACGGGTCAGCGCCGGGCAAAAGATCGGCTATGTCGGCTCTACCGGCCTCTCGACCGGGCCACATCTTCATTATGAGGTCCATATCGGCGGCCGCGCTGTAAACCCGCGCTCGACCAAGCTGCCCGT
>JBFKAE010000133.1:0-8400 GCA_041621755.1 Sphingomonadaceae bacterium
CCGAATATTGCTGGACCGACCGGCCAAGGGCAATGCGCAGGATACGCAGATGACCTACGATATAAATGGCGCTTTGATGAAGGCGGCACATGACGATGCAGTCAAAGTCATCATTCTGGGAGGCAATGGCAAACATTTTTCTACGGGCCATGACCTGAAGGATCATGGCCATGACAGTGTCGTTCAGAACAGCGCCCGAATGGGCGTCTATGGCGACATCGATACCGCCAATGTCGCCGGTTATTATGCCTGGGAGCGCGAGGTCTATCTCGACGCCTGCCGTCGCTGGCGCTCAATACCCAAACCGGTCATCGCCGAAGTGCATGGCGCTTGTTTTGGCGGGGGATTGATGCTCGCCTGGATAGCCGATATCATCATCGCTTCCGACGATGCCTTCTTCTCCGATCCCGTCGTCAATATTGGCGCGAATGGTGTGGAGTTTTTCGCGCACGCTTGGGAACTTGGTGCGCGCAAAGCCAAGGAAATGCTGTTTACGGCTGATAGTTGGACCGCCGAGGAGGCCAAACAGTGGGGTATGGTCAACCATGTGGTGACGCGAGCACAACTGGAGGAATTTACGCTCGACATGGCCCAGAAAATTGCGAAAAAGCCGACATTCGCACTCAAGATGGTCAAGGAATCGGTCAATGCATCTATCGACTCCCAAGGTCAGAGCGACGCCATCGACAAGGCATTCCTGTTCCACCAACTATGCCATGCCCATAATCGCGTAGAATTTGGCGGCGTGCTTGATCCAAGCGGACTACCCGAGACAGTCCTGAAATCCGGCAGCCTCAGCACCTTGGTGGCCGGGACGCGCGGTCATGACTGACAATCGTCAAATTGTCCTGCGTCAGCGACCATCCGGCACCCCGCGCGCCGATGATTTTGGCGTCGTGACTGGCCCTATGCCCGAGCCATCTGATGGCGAATTCGTATTGCGCAATTTATATGTGTCGCTCGACCCAGGCATCCGGCAAAGATTGTCACAGGTCGATAGTTATGTGGCGCTAATCGACATTGGCGATCCATTGACATCGACCACCTTGGGCGTGGTGACCGCATCGCGTGATCCGCGTGTGTCGGTTGGGGATCATATCGTAGGCTTTCACACGGTTTCCGAATATAGTTTGACGCGCTGGGCACCCATGACGCGCAAGGTCGATCTGGACGCGACGGCGAGCCCCAGCCATCATCTAAGCATCCTTGGAATGACCGGGTTAACCGCATATTTTGGCATGCTGGACATTGGCAGACCCAAGGCTGGCGAAACGGTTCTGGTATCAACCGCCGCAGGTGCGGTCGGATCGGTCGCCGCGCAGATCGCCAAAATCAAAGGATGCAAGGTTATTGGTATTGCTGGCGGTGCCGAAAAAAGCAGTCGACTGATAACAGAATTCGGTCTGGATGCTGCGATCGATTACCGCGGCAAGGATCTGCCTGAGCTGACATCTGCCATACGCACGGCAGCGCCCGACGGAATCGACATTTATTTCGACAATGTTGGAGGCATACAGCTCGACGCCGCACTGGACTGTTTGACCGTGGGTGGCCGTGTAGCGATGTGTGGCTTGATCAGCCAATATAACGCTGAAGGGCCGATCCCACCGCTTACCAACCTTTTCAAACTGATTGCAAAATCTGCCAGAATTGAGGGTTTTGCCGTCCTGCGCTACGCGGACCGCTTCCCTGAAGCCTTGAGCGATCTGTCTTCGTGGGTACGCGACGGACGAATTGTTTTCCGTGAACAGATTGAGGACGGCATTGAAAGTGCTGTGCCAGCGTTTCTGAAACTGTTCGACGGTAGGAATCAGGGGAAAATGATGCTCGACCTGACGCGCAGGTAACGCATGCTCAACCCGCCGTAAGGCCGCCGTCAACATATAGCGCCTGCCCTGAAATATAGGCCGAAGCGTCGGATGCGAACAATAATAGTGCACCCGCCAGATCCTCCATCTCGCCCCAGCGGCCCGCCGGCACACGTTCTAGCAGGCGAGCGTAAGTATCGGCGGATGCGCCCTGGATTTGTTCGCGATTGAGGTCTGTAATAATGACCGAAGGACAAATACTGTTCACGGTTATCCCGCTTGGGCCTAACTCGATGGCAAGGGCGCGCGACAGATTTATTAGTCCCGCCTTGCTGGCGGCATAGGGGCCGCGATTGGCGGCCGCCCGGCCCGACATCACCGAACCGATATTGATCACCCGTCCGCAACCCGCTTCAAGCATGGCCGGGACAAAGGCGCGCACTGTGCGCCAAACGCCGCTCAGGTTGGTATCGATAACATGATTCCAATCAGCATCGCTGGTTTCAATCAATGAATCAGACGTCACCACACCTGCATTGTTCAAAAGGATGTCGATCCTGCCATAATGCGACGTCGCCATTTTGGCAGCCGAGTTTATGGAAGCAGTATCACAGACGTCCGCGGCAATAGTCAGGCAGGCATTCCCATGCGCCGATTTGATGTGTTGCGCAGCGCGCTCAAGCCGGTCCTTGTCACGGCCAATCAAAACCAGAGAAGCCCCCGCCGCCGCAAGCGTGTTCGCCATAAACACACCAAGGCCTCGCCCACCGCCGGTAACGACGGCGACACGGCCCGTCAGGTCGAAGCTGGGCAGCGTAGTCAAGCTGGCCGCGCGGGAACCGGGCTGTCAAATTCAAGATGCAACGCGCGAAGCCCGCGGATATAGATGCTGCGATTGTGTGTAAAATCGTTCGTGCCGGGCTGCAGGCGCAAACCCGGAAGTCGTTCCAGAAGCGATTGGAACGCAACAAACATTTCTTCACGCGCAAGCGCATTACCGATGCAAACATGTGCGCCCCAGCCGAATGCAAGATGCGGCTTGGGCTTGACTGTATCGACATCAAGGTCGTTGGGGCATTCGAAGACTGAACCATCCCGATTGCCAGCACCGTGACGAAGCTGGATCAGTGCACCTTTGGGAATAGAGACGTCACCGATCTGTGTATCAGCAGTCGCGCGTCGCAAATTGCCTTGAACAGGCGGCTCTAGGCGCAACACCTCTTCTACGAACCGGCGCATCCGCTTCTCGTCGGCGATGAGATTTGGAATCTCATCTGGATGTTGCAGAATAATGGCCATGCCGGAAGTAATCGCGCTGGTGGTGCTTTCGTTACCCGCCACCATCAGCTGCTGTATCACAGAAATCAGTTCGGCCTGATCAAGTGGCCTTTCATTGCCAATCTGGGCATTGAGCAGGTCATCAAGCATATCCTCCTCTGCAGGCCCACGCGCCTTGCGCGCCGCGATCAGGTCCACAAAATACCTCTGAAAGTCGATCAAGGTCTCCGCATATCCAACAATTTCATCATCACTCCCCATCAGACCGCGTAATCCCACCACGGCGTCAGACCATGCCTTGACCCGGGCATATTCATGGCGGGGAATGCCCAATTGGTCGGAGATGACCGAGACCGGCAGAGGGATGGCGAATTGCGACGCCAGTTCGACCTTGCCGTCATTGACGAAGCTGTCGATCAACAGATTGACGATGTCCAGAATATACTGGCGCATGCGCCCGACCCGAGGCCCGGTGAAAGCCGTTTGCACCAGTACCCGCGACCGTTTGTGAGCCGGTGGATCGGAGGTCACGAGCATGGGAACTTGTTGAATGCCCCCGTCCAGTATCTCCAGTGCCTTTGCAGGCATTCCTCCTGGACGATGGTTCCATTGATTGAGCTGCGCCTGTTCGTTGGAAAATGTCGCGGTGTCGAGCGCGACCTTGCGGATCAGGTCGTAGCTGGCAACGATATACATGTTGATACCGGGATCAAAATAGACAGGTTCTTCTGCCAACATCCAGCGATAGAAATCATAAGGATTTTCATTGGTGGCGGGATCTGTCAGCGTATAGCCTGCGTGCGGACAAGTCATAATATTTCCTCAGCGTTCGAGATAAGTATCGAGCGTGGCATGAAAATGCCGGATGCGGATTTCCTGATAGTCGCCGAGCGATACCGCTTTCTTCCCACTGGCCTTGAGACCAGCCTGAACCAATGGCGCATTGGCCACATCCTGATCGAATACCCAGCCCAGACGGCCAAGTGCGGGTGCTTCGGTCCAGCTTTGATTTTCATCCAGTTCCACAAGAGGCATTGGCTCTGGTTTGGGTTTGCGCTGATCGTAGGGTGACAGGAATATGATCTCCATGATGTGACTTTCATGGTCGTCGCCGTTGGGCCTGAAACGATAAATGATCGGCGATCCGTACGCAGTCCACACGACGATGTTGGGGAATATGAAATAGTGGATTGTGTCGATCAATTCAGCATCGGTGAGATGCTCCACATCTATGCCAAGATCAGTCAGCAGGGCGCGCCGCTGCTGGCCCAGAACCTGACGCGTGGTAGCGCCCTCGGGTACAATGATACGGTTTTCGCCTTGCCCGGCCTTGTCCGAAATCGAGGTGATGACATCCATCATCTCTTGCTCGGTATAACGGCCACTTACATGCGGGCTTGAAACGCTGTGCAGCGTATGCATCCGGCTGATATGGGGCTTATCTGGCCAGATATTATACTGGGCGTTGGCATCCCCCAGATACGGCAACCCCTCTGGATGCGTGGCAAGAACGTGATAGGATTCAATGAATTGTTCCAGACCGATCTTCCAGTTTGCCTTTATGACTTTGGAAATATGTGCAGATTTGTATTTGCTGGACAGCGGATAACGCTCGAACGCGGGCTCAAGGTCTCCGATATATTCGGCAAGTGATGGCGCGTGCGGATCGATGGATATAAAAATCAGACTCTGCCAGACGTCAGCGCGCACCTCAGGCATGATGCGCCGCGATTCAACCATGTGAGGGAAGTCCCATTGACAGGGGATACCCGTGACACGGCCAGCGATGCTGTGAACCCATCCATGATACGGGCAGCGAAAATTGGTTGCTTTGCCCTGCCCGCTGACCAGCCGCGTCGCCCGATGCATGCAGCTGTTGTAAAATGCCTTGATCGATCCATCGTCCTGACGCGTGATGATGAAACTGTGATTGCCAATGTCGTAGGTGATATAGTCGCCGGGTGCCGGGATATCGTCGGCCAGACATGCCATTTGCCACACGCGCGGCCACATCTTTGACACTTCCTGCTCATGGAAATCACGACTTATCCACCGCTCGACGGGCAAGTCCTGAGATCCCATGTACGTATAGGAATCATCGCGCAGATATTCCGGCACCGGGCGCGTCTCTTGATCGAGATAGTCTTGCACCCCTGCACCGGGATGTCGGGCAGTCCCCGGCTTGCTTGACGCATTATCCATCGCGGACACTCCTCTTGAGTCTATTTAACGACCTGAAATTGGTTCAAAACCGTCCTCCAGAGGGACGCGGAATGACTTCATGAAGGTGCCGACCATGACAAATTCGCCAACCAGGTAAATCAGGTCGATATAATGAGCGGGCGTAAACCCGGCGACGGCGAGAGCCTGCCAAGCAACATCGCCAATGGCACCCTCCCCTTGCAATCCGTCAACAGCTTCGATCAGCGCAGCTTCGCGTGCATTCCAGTCATCATTTACAAGGGGAAAAGCCAGCCGATCAGCTTCCTCGACCGTCATCAATTTCTGGGTCAGGGTAAAGCGTCGGTGCGCCCCCCATTCATAGGCGCAGTCAAGATTGGCCGCGACGCGCAATATGACGATTTCCCGCTCACGCTCGCCCAATAGATTGTCGAACAGGATATGATTACCAAATCCGATCCATTGGCTCAACGTGCGGGAATTGTACGCCATAGTCTTATGGAAGTTCATCGCGGGCTGCCACCGTTCGAGCGCGGTGTGCGTCGCGTCATCCCAGTCAACCGGTTCCAGCGGAGGAAAGCGGGGCTGTTTGTCGTTCATAGAGCCAACCTTGTGTTCAGGTTCAGAAATCCACTGCGCGCGTGCGACCACCATCGACTGTGAGGGTGGTTCCGGTGATGTAACGCGCCGCATCGCTTGACAGAAAGGTTACAGCCTGTGCGATGTCAGCGGGGGAGCCCATGCGCCCCATCGGAATGGATGACAGAATCTTGTCAAAAAAGTCCGGATGCTCGACCTCGATATTGGTCCATGCGCCGCCCTCGAAGTAAATGGGACCAGGTGCCACGCTATTCACCCGTATCTGCTTGGGCGCATGAATGTCGGCCAGGTTTTTCGCGTAATTCATCATCCCAGCCTTGAACGCTCCATAGGCATGGGCACCGTTCCATACCTCGAATGCCGCAGTTGTGCTGATCATGACGATTGACCCGCCACCTGCCTGCTCCATATGGGGAATGACCGCTTCGCAGCCGCGCACCGTACTCATGACGTCGGCTTCAAAAGCCGCCTGCCATTTGTCTGGCCCGTTGCCCACGCTGACATTGGAGACAAAAATATCTACACCGCCCAATTCTTTCGCCGCGCCTTCGATCCAGTCAGTATAGGCTGCCGCATTGGCAACATCGACCGCGGCACCGATCACACGCGGGCCAATCGCCGACAGTTCGGAAACAGCCGCTTCAACGGCCTCAGGACTGCGTGCGCAGATCGCCAGATCAACACCCTCCGCAAGAAGTTGTTCAGCTATTGCTCTCCCGATACCCCGCGTTGCGCCTGTTATGATGGCCCGCTTGCCTTGAAGTCCCAGTTCCATCGCGCATCTTCTCCTCAAATTCTTTCAGCAAGCATTATTCCCCATTTTATGATTAGTCAATCATCTTTTATACCATTATGTATAAATCTATTGCCTTTGGACGACGATTGGGTAGTGTGTTGTGCTTGGAGATTGCTATGAGCCAGAACAGTTGGTCGTCACGTAACGCCGCGCGTGTACAGCGGAGAACAGACCCTACGGCCGTTGCGGCCGGGGAATTGCGCAAGAGTGCTGACACCAGAGCGCGGATACTCGATGCAGCAATTCGCCACCTGGTGGAACAAGGATATCAAAAGCTGAGCGTTGCATCGGTTGCCGAACGCGCAGGATTTACACGGGCTGCCGCTATTTATCATTTCCCCAGCCGCAAAGTGCTGCTGCAGGCGATTGCAACCTATCTGTTGGACAAACGGCTGGCGCTTTATTGGGAGGCGGTTCGCGATGTTCCCGAAAGCACCGAACAGATCAAAATTTTTGTGAATATATATTGGGAGCAAGTGACCGGCGATTTATTCGTGGCGTTCACGGAAATGCTGGTTGCGGCACGGACCGATGCAATGCTCGCTGCTATTCTGGCGCCGGAGCTTGAGCGATATGAACGAGAAAGAGCGCGCTATAGCGAACTGATTTTCACCCATGAAATGCGTGAAACGGCAGGTGAGCGCTTTGACATCATACGCGACGTCGCGCGTTTCCTGATCGAAGGCATGGCCTTCGCGACAACTTACTCAACTGTGGCGCCCGAGCGAGTTGAAAGAGTCAAAGCCGATGTCATTAGACAGATGGAAGCTGCTTACCGAGGCTGAAACTTAGGATCAGGGTTTAGCCACGACCGGCAACCATTTGCCCGTTGATGCCATGCCCAATGAACTTCAAGTAACTTTCCAGCTTTCCTTCGGGCAATTGCTTTACAATATTATTTTCCACACCGTAACGCATCAGCAAAAATGTCCGCGCGCCAATGAGCATTGTTGCAATCGTTTCCAGTTCGTCAGCTTCAAAGCCTTCAAGTTTATGGGCGAGCGCGCTACGCCGAAGCGATCGCGCATAGCCCGCCACCATATTGTCCACGTGCTGCTTGTAAGCCTTTGGCGCGAAAAGCTCTGCTTCTGTAAGAACGCGGTACATATGAGGATGCTTGGTAAGAAAATCGAAATTGGCCTGAAATCCACGACGCTCAAGGTCGATCACATCTTTGGGATCGTGAATTGCCGCGGCAATAACTGCCAGCATTCTTTCGCCCAACACCGGCAGGACTGCATCGAACAGATCCTGCTGCGATCCGAAATGCAAATAGAAGGTGCCATGTGCGATTTTGGTTTTAGCGGTCACGCGCGCAATTGAGCAACCTGCATAACCATATTTTCCGATAACCCGGCCAGCAGCTTCGAGCAATTGAAGTCGCGTCGCTTCGTTGCGCTGAATCTGTGTGGCGCTGCGGCGCCTTTTTCCCGGTTTTTTCTCATCAGCACTGGAGGCTTTCGGCATGCTCAAGAAAATCTCCTTGTCATTGGTGACTGGTGGTTCAACTTCTGATGTCACTATGTTTTGTTCAATGCAAGCCTTGCACGCAATTGATCCTTGCGGACTTTGCCAGATGCAGTTCGTGGAAGATCATCCACATACTCAACGCCTTCCGGGCATTTTTGCTTGGCAAGCCCTGCTTTCTGAAGAAATGCGGCAAGCTCTTGTATGCTTGGAGCGGTGTCGCCCTTGATGATCAGGAAGGCAAATATCCCCTCACCCAAACGTTCATGC
>JBFKAE010000134.1:0-8354 GCA_041621755.1 Sphingomonadaceae bacterium
CGATTTCGAGATCATTCGACAAGATTTCGTGATCCATCGCGCTGACGACCGGGTTACCTTGCTGGCCGAAATCTTGTTATCAGTCCGGGTTCAGAAAAGCGGGCGATGCGGACCTGCCCCAGGCAAATGGGGTTGGGGAATGTGGAGAGGCAATGCATTATTTGATAATCCCGTGCGGCTATGTGCGTCCGGTGTGTGTCAGGGACCGGCTGGAGCTTGATCACCCATGCCGCTGACTGGGAAAATCGCGCTCATTACAGGTGTTTCGGGTGGTGTTGGGTCTGCGGTTGCGAGGTGGCTCGCGGATCAGGGTATGACTGTAATTGGAACATATAATGGAACCGTTCCGGCGGTTGATGAGAGCGGGAAATCGGGTGGGCAGATTCATTTTGTGCAGCTGGATCAGCGCTCTCCCGCATCGATCGAGGCGCTGGCGGAGGTAGTCTCGCAGCGTCATGAATGCCTTGACCTGCTGGTAAATAATGCGGCCTGGAATGTAGGAATTCCATTCAATGATCTCGATGGGTTGACACCGGAACTATGGGATAAGGTGCTGGAAACCAATTTACGCGGACCGTTTTTGATGGCTCGTGCGCTCGCGCCGCTGCTCAAGGCGCACGGACGCGGTCGTATCGTGAATATTTCGTCCGTCGCGGGTGTCGCGCCGATGGGAAGCAGTATTGCTTACGCCTCTGGTAAGGCCGGGCTCAACCACCTCACCCGGTGTCTGGCCGTGGCGATGGCGCCCGACGTGGCAGTCAATTGCATTGCTCTGGGGCTAGTGGAAAATACCAAGATGGCCAATCGATCGATGAACCAAGATGGGCAGAAGGCCCTGCGTAAGAACGTTCTGCTGGGGCGCAATGTGCAGCTCGACGACGTGTGCAGTCAGGTTCTGACATTTCTGAATTCCACATCAATAACGGGCCAGACTGTCGTGATTGACGGAGGAATTGTGGCGGCGCTGCACTGAGCCGAAAAATACCAATCCATCACACAAGCGGAGAAAGAATAATGGCAACCGAACAACCTTACGAATATCAGGATGGAGATGTTACCTGCAAAGGCGTGCTGGTGCTGCCCGATGGCGACGACAAGCGGCCCGGCGTGGTCGTCTTCCCGGATATTGCCGGGGTCAGTACCCATTCCTTGGGCCGCGCCCACCGGCTTGCGGATGAGCTTGGCTATGTTTCGCTGGTCGCGGATGTTTATGGCAATGGCGAAGTGCCGGGCTTGCCCGACGCGCATGGGGTCGTCGCCTCGTGGATCTCGCGTCCCGGCGATCTGGCGACGCGGTCAGTTGCCGCAATAGAAGCGCTGGAAGCCCATCCGCGCTGCAATGGCCGGATTGGCGCGATCGGTTTCTGCTTTGGCGGTGCGGCCGTTCTGTCCGTTGTGCGGTCAGGCCGCAGCAATCTTCGTGCCGGTGCAACATTCCATGCCGTTCTTGGAACACCCGAGGGAGCCATCCCGGATAAGGCCAAGGCCAGTTTGCTGGTATGTCACGGCGCTGATGACCCCTTCGCGGGCGATGCTGCACTCCTGGGCATGGTGGAGAATATCAAAGCAACGACATTGGCCGAGTTCTTGCGCGAAATGGCGGATGCGAGTGTTGACTGTCAGGTCATCGCCTATGCCGGGCAGGTGCATTCCTTTACGATTCCGGATGCGGACAAGTTTGGTACACCCGGCGCGCGTTATGACAAGAGGACCGATGACCGGTCATGGAAAGCTCTGGTCAGCTTTCTTGACGAAACACTTTAGGTCACCGACTGGTTATGCCGCAACCATATCCTGATGGACGCGAGTTGGACTGAGGCGAGGTAGTTGTCGGCGCGCTTGTCATAGCGGGTGGCGACGGCGCGGAAATGCTTGAGTTTGCTGAAGAAGCGCTCGACGAGATTGCGATATCGATAGAGGAACGGGCTGAACGCCGGGATGCGTTTGCGGTTGGGCATCGGCTTGACGCAGGCCCATGCGCCGCGGGCCGCCAGGGTCGCGCGCATCGCATTGCTGTCGTATGCGCGGTCGCCGATGCTCTGCTACCTGAATTCTGGACCGTTTCGAGTTAGAGTTTTCCGCCGTAGACATCCTTGGCTGGACGAGGAGTTACGGCATGAAGGAATCGAAGTTCACGGACGCGCAGAAGGCGTTCGTCATCAAGCAAGGTGAGGAAGGCACGCCAGTTGCGGTTGAACCACTAGTTCGTCTGGCGGTGCGTGCCTGAATCCGGCCCGCTATTTCGCGTGGCGATGAATTTCGTTGGCGAGATACCGAATGTCTTGCGGAACATGGTGATAAAGGAACTGGCGCTTTCATAGCCAAGATCCAGCGCAATCGTTTGTACAGCATCACCATCGGCCAGACGCTCTAGCGCCAGCAATATATGTAGCTGGCGTTTCCATCGCCCGAAGGTCATGCCTGTTTCAAGACTCATCAGCCTGAACATGGTGCGCTCACTCATGCCGACCCGGCTGGCCCATTCAGCTGCAGTCAGCCGGTTGCTGGAATCCTGCATGAGCTCACGTGCAATTCTGCGTAACCGGGGGTCCGATGGCATTGGCAAATTAAGGCTGTTAACCGGGGATTGCATCAATTCGTCGAGGATCATGGCCGTCAGGCGATCATTTCGCTCATTGACTTCATAATACAGCGGAAAAGTTGAAAGACGGCCAATTAGTTCGCACAATAAAGGTGAAATGGGAATCGTTCCGCACTGCGCCGGTAATGGCTGGCAGACCCCCGGCTCAATAAACAGGACGTAAAGCGATACATTTCCAGCGCTTCGCATCCGGTGTATCGCCTCGCTCGGTATCCAAAGGCCGTTAGCGGATGGCACGATCCACAAGGCATTATCCACTTCGCAGCTAATAAGGCCCCGCAGCGGCACGATAAGTTGTGCTTTTCGATGGCTATGGCGGGACTGAACCTTATCCTTCGTCACAATTTCCAGATTAACTGCGGATATGTCTCGTGGCAGCCCGTCAGGATCGAAATCCCATTCCTGCAGTTCGGCAGGGGAAGTCGGCACAGCAAAATTTTGCCGCACCGATTTTTCATTATTTTCGATCTTGAATGGATATAACTCGGCCACTCTCTCCTTCTCCCATTCCGGTACTGAGCTCCGGTTTTTGGTATAATGCAAACTCATCGACTTCGCGCAACCGCAGTGCCGATGGAGAACATCCATATGGCAGTTTAGCAGAATATTTTGACAGTGTATCGAAATCTTGACTGCGGGATTTGCGCTAAAACACATTCACAGCACCGCCTGACCGGCGGGGCGGGCGCAAGCCCGAGGCAATATTAAGCAGAAAACCTGCTTGCAGCTGAATAATAATATACTGGTTGATGGGATGTAAAACCTGAAGGATGTGGCTGTAAAATCGCGATATTGGTCGATGTGTTGCGCTGAATATAGAGCGCGCAATATAGATCTGCATCATTTTTCAAATTTCATCATCCGTCATCGGGATTTTTATCAGAATCCGCAGTCGAGAGTATTCTCGGTTCGCCGGTGATGTTTGGCAAAGATTACAAATCGGACCATGGAGCCCATTTATGAAAGCGTCCCTTTCCAAAGAATTGATTGAACGCGCCCGAGCGATGATACCGACGTTGAAGCAGCGTGCCACAAATGATGAAATGGAGCGTTGCGTTTCCAAAGAGACTGTCTCCGAAATCAAGAATGCTGGTTTGATCGGCGTTATGAAGCCTGCAAAATGGGGCGGTCATGAACTGAATCCTATGGTGTTTTCCGAGATCGGCATGGCTCTTGCCGAAGGGGACATGGCGGTTGCCTGGGTCTATGGTTTGTGGGCGAACCACGCCTATCATCTGGCGTTTTACGATAACCAGGCGCAGGCGGATGTGTGGTCCGATACAGATAAAGAGCCGATTATTTCCTCGTCCTATTCTCCGGCAGGCAAGGCGATTAAAGTGGACGGTGGGTATCAGCTTTCAGGGCGTTGGAAATGGTCCAGCGGATCGGCGCATTGTGACTGGCTCCTGCTCAGCAGTTTTCCTTCCGACAAGCCCGGCGAAGTTGTCTGCTTTCTTGTTCCGCGCAAAGATATATCGATCATCGATACGTGGTTCGTTACCGGGCTGAAATCGACCGGCAGCAATGACATTGTGGTGGAGGATGCTTTTGTCCCGGAATATCGCGGGTTGGCCTTTTCCGATCTGTTCAAGGGCACGAGCCCGGGAACGAATGAGGGGCCGCTCTATAAATTGTCGCCGATCACGGTTTTTTACAGGGTTATCACCTTGCCGATGATTGGTGCCTTGCAGGCAATGGTCGATGAATTCGTGGTCACCGGTGAGGCCCGTTCGACCTCCTCCGGGCCGATAACGGAAAATCCCGATGCATTGTTGGCGCTCGGGCAGGCCATTGGTGCGGTGGAAGAGATGAAGCACGTCCAGCGTCAGACCTTCGAAAGGCTCATGGATCTTGCTGAACGCGGCGAGACGGCGTCGATTTCGGACCGTATGCGCTATCGTTACCAGTCCAGCTATGTCGCGGAAACCTGTGTCCAGAATGCCAAGGCGCTGTTCGAGGCAACGAGCGGCCTGGCGATGATGGAAGAGGCCACCAGCACAGGGCGGATTTACCGCAATCTTATCAGCGCCCGCCAGCATATCGGTTCGCAGTACAGAAAATATGCGCGCACGCTCGCCGCAGACCGCTTCGGGGCTGAATCGAAAGACATCATGCTTTGAACTGCCAATCCCCGGAATCTCTTCAAGGAAATTGAAGAGATTCCGGGGGGCTTGGAGGCACTTTCCCCATGGTCAGTGCGCATAATTCAGTACGTCTCTTGGCTGTCAGGGCGCACCGCCTTGGCGCAGAATTGGGGTGCCTAATGAATGGTGCACTGCACTTAGCTCAGTTTGTCAGAATCCCGATAGAAATTGGCGGAAAATGGACGTTTGGTCGGGCGATACTTTGGTACTGTTACAAGTAGTGAGAAGTAGGATGGATGGTTGCAGGGCGGGGCGAAGCAAGCCGCTGCAGTTAGCTTGGCCTCGGCGCGCTTCACTTCGTTCTGCCACATCTCGGCCGGCTAGGAATGATTTCAAATAATTAGAATAAATGGGAGGGATAAAATGAAGAATTCGAACAAATTTTATGACTTTTCGAGCAGGCTCGCCTTGGCGCTGTGTCTGCTCGCCAGCGGCGGAACTGCATATGCCCAATCCGACGATGCCCCAACGGCCAGTCAGGGCGGACTGTCTGAAATTGTTGTAACGGCGGAGCGGCGCTCCACCAATCTCCAGGATGTTCCGATCGCGGTTACTGCGTTTACTGGCGCTGCCCTGGAGCAGGCGCGCGTTCAGAATTTCGGTGATCTGGTTACCAAGATTCCCGGTTTCAGTATTAACTCTCTTTCCAAGGCGCGTACCAATCCTGCTTTGCGCGGTGGGTCGAGCACCCTTTCCGCGCCGGGGGCCGATAATGCCGTGGCCCTGTTTATCGACGACATCTATTATGGTTCGTCAGGTGATTTTGAACTGGACCTGTTTGATCTGGAGCGGGTTGAGGTGCTGCGCGGGCCGCAGGGAACGCTGTTTGGGCGCAATTCCACGGGTGGTAGTATCGCTGTTATCACGAAGGAACCCAGCGCAGATCAGCAGGGTTCTGTGGAAATATCAGTAGGCAATTATGATCTCGTGCAGGCTCGCGGCTACGTGACCGGCCCTCTGAATGAGAGCGAAACGCTGCTCGGTTCGATTGCATTCAGCGCGACGAACCAGCGCGGCACGTCATATAACAGGTTTGCTGACCGCCGCGCTGACAATACCAATCGCGGGTCAGTTCGGGCCAAGTTGAAATGGATTGCCAGTGACGATGTCAGTGTTATTTTTAGCGGGGACTATAACCGCAAGAGTGAAACGAACGAGGCGCGCGATTTTCTTGGTGCGGCACCGACGGCTGACGGCCTTGTTGCACTTGGCTTTACGCCGGACACCAAATCGCGAACTGTAGATCAGTTCGAAGTTGGCGAATTTGACAGCACCAGTTGGGGGCTATCCGCCAAGATCGAAGCAAATTTCGATGCTGGAACGCTATTTTCCATCACGGGCTATCGCAAGTTGCGGCAGGATCAGACACCGGTAGATCTGCTGGGCTTGCCGGTGGTTACTATCGCTTCGGGCGAGCAGCGCCGGTTTGAACAGTTTTCTCAGGAATTGCGCTGGGTGTCTCCGTCAGATGGCCGGTTCAATTATGTTGCGGGACTATTCTTCCTTCACCAAAATGATTCAAGGGACTACCAATATCGCACTCTTGTCGATCCCAGCACATTTGGCGGGGCATTTCAGGCTGGATCCTTCTGTCCCGATCTTCAGGGGGATGAACTCAACTTTGCGGTGCCGGAATGTGTTGCCAGTCGCCCCGAACTGTTTGATCTTAACCGATCAAACACTTTCCAGAAATCGAAGGTCGACAGCTATGCAGCGTATCTTCAAGGCACATATGAGCTAATCGATAATGTGAAGCTCACTCTGGGTGGGCGGATTACTCATGACCGTAAAACTGCCAGCGGTTATACGCGGGGCGATGTCGATTTCCTTGTCAATCCGACAGAAGTGCCTGGCGGGTTTGAAGGTTTTGCCGGGGGATACCGCCTCAGCGGCCTGAAGGACAGCTGGACCGCGTTCACGCCCAAGGCGACTCTGGACTGGAAGGTGACCGACGATGTGTTGCTCTACGGAACGGTTTCGAGGGGGTTTCGCAGCGGTGCCTATCAGTTCGAGGCTGAAGCCGCCACTGCGGCGATACCGGTCGCGCCTGAATATGTGTGGAACTACGAAGCAGGGTTCAAGAGCCGCTTCTTCGATAACAGGGCGCAGCTCAACGTTGCGGTCTTCCAGGCTGATTACGAGGACCTGCAGTTCACATTTACCGACGGTGGCACCGGCAATCTGATTGTTAGCAATGCTGGCAAAGCCCGCGTTCGCGGGGTTGAGGTTGAGGCTATGCTTATTCCTGTCGACGGTCTGACATTGTCTGCCAGTTACAGCCATCAGGATGGCGAAGTTAAGGGATTTCCCGAGGAAGTTGGTATTCCCGATGGGCAGCCAACCGGCCAGACCCCCCCGCATTCGCTCAATCTGGGGGCGACTTTTAACCATGCTTTCGCCAATGGCGGGGAACTGACCCTTACCGGGGATTTCCAGTATAAAAGCAAATATCAGCTTGAACTGAACCCCGATCCGGCCTTCACGACCCGGGTCAAGAGTCTGGTTAACGCCAGTATGTCTTACAAGACGCCGAACGGGAAGTGGGACTTCACGCTGTGGGGCAAAAACCTGACCAATGAAGATATCAAGGTTTACGGGCAGGATTTCCGCTTCATGATCTACACGTTTGACGAAGCTTACAACCCCGAAAGCCCGAGCTTCAATCCTGCGGCGGCATCCGCCAGTATGCCGAGATACGCGCCGCCGCGCACCTATGGGGCGACGGTTCGCTATAATTTCTGATCTGGTTGTGGGGGCGTCAATCATGTTGGCGCCCTCGCAGTTTCAGTCTCAGGCGCCTCTTCTCCAGTGGTGGTTTTTCATGCTGTTTCAGCATATGGTATCGGGCGTAGGACAGAAGGTGAAGCGCGCTACAATTCTGTCGGATCAGGCGTGATACTTACAAATTTGTCCAGGTGTAGCGAGCGGTGAGCCTGAAAATCAGGAGAATAAGCTGCTGGCACGAAATTTGCTTACAGAGCTGACACAAGCCTGTCTCGAAAGCGATGATGTGTTGGGGCAGGCAGTTGCACATTGATTTGATATTCCTGTGCGGCGTGGAGAGGAGCGATGGATGGCACCGTGTGATAGCGATGCGGCAGCTTTGCTGGCCGCGAAATACGTCCGGGTCACGCGGCGGCGTGACAATGGTATGGTAGAATTTGATTTTGCCATTGGCGAGCCGGAACTGTTTGCTGAACTGGTGCTACCTCAATCCGCTTTTGAAGAATTCTGCCGGATGAATGCGGTCATCGACATGGCGGATCACCCGTCCATGAATGATGGCCGCACTATGCGGCTCAGTCGTGTGCTTTCAGGTCAGGAGGAATAGGTCGGATGCAATTGGACCTTCGTACCGTATCGATAAAGCCGTTGCGGCAGGCTTTCGGGCATATCGCCCGGCGGATCGGTGACGGAAAATCAGCTTCGCGCTATCAGGAGGGGATGCTTGATCTCCAGCCTGCGGGGCAGCAGCATTACCGCCCGTTATGGGGCCCGGAATACAATTATTTTGACAAGCAGCGCACCGCCATCGTCATGGCCGACTGGTATGTGTTCAAGGATCCCCGTCAGTATTATTACGGAAGTTACGTGATTGCCCGTTCCCG
>JBFKAE010000135.1:0-8225 GCA_041621755.1 Sphingomonadaceae bacterium
CCGCCTTCGCGCGCGGCTTCCGCCAGCGCTTTGACGCGTCCGTGAAAAATGAAACCACCGCGGTCAAAGACAACCTGGCTTACACCGGCCTTCTTTGCACGTTCGGCAAGGCGCTTGCCAACCTCCGTGGCTGCAGCGATCGTTGCAGCAGCCGTCTTGCCGGCATCCTTGTCGAGCGTCGAGGCCGAAGCCAACGTCTTGCCAGCGGCATCATCGATGATCTGCGCATAGATGTGCTGCGAAGACCGATGCACGGAAAGCCGTGGACGCAGGCCGCCCTTGGCACGCAAGGCGGACCGCACGCGACGGCGGCGTTGCTCGAAATTTGTGAGTGTCTTGCCCATGGCTTACTTCTTCTTGCCTTCTTTGCGGAAGATATATTCCCCGCGATATTTGATACCCTTGCCCTTATAGGGTTCAGGTTTGCGCCAACGGCGGATTTCTGCGGCGACCTGACCAACCTGCTGCCGGTCATTGCCCGAAATTTCAACCGTCGTCTGGTCAGGCGTCTTGATCTCGATCCCGGCTGGAATCGCAAAGTCGACATCGTGGCTGTAGCCAAGCTGCAGCTTCAGCGTCTTGCCCTGAACGTTCGCGCGATAGCCAACGCCGGTGATTTCCAGAACCTTTGTAAAGCCGTCGGAAACGCCTGTTACAAGGTTCTGTACCAATGTCCGGTGCATACCCCAGAACGCGCGGGCGCGTTTCGTGTCATTTGCCGGCTTGACTGCGATCTGGCCCTCTTCAATGCCATAATCGATGTCGTCATGCGTCGTCATCGAAAGTTCGCCCTTGGGCCCTTTCACTGACAGCTTGCCGTCCGCCATCGTCGCACTGACGCCCGCAGGCATCTCGACCGGTTTTTTTCCAATACGTGACATGGCGCTCTCCCTAGAAGACCTGGCAAAGCAGCTCGCCGCCGACATTCTGGTCGCGCGCTTCCGCGTCGGACAGAACGCCCTTTGGCGTCGAGACGATGGTGATACCAAGGCCATTGCGGACACGCGGCAGGTCTTTCGCGCCTGAATAGACACGGCGACCAGGCTTTGACACGCGCTGCAGGTGCTGGATGGCCGGCTGACCTTCAAAATATTTGAGGTCGATCCGAATTTCGCGGCGCGCCTGACCTGTGTCTTCAGGAGCGTGGCCACGAATATAGCCTTCGCGCTGAAGCACATCGAGAACGCGGCTGCGAAGATTCGAAGCCGGGGTGAGTACACTATCCTTGCGGGCTTGCTGACCATTGCGGATGCGGGTCAGCATATCGCCCAGCGGATCGGTCATCGACATTCGAGCGATCCTTTCCTGCTACCAGCTTGACTTCGTCACACCAGGGATCAGGCCACGGTTGGCCAGTTCCCTGAGCATGATGCGGCTCAAGCGGAATTTACGGTAATAGCCACGTGAACGACCGGTAAGTTCGCACCGGTTGCGCACGCGCGTCGGATTGGCATTGCGCGGAAGCTCGGCCATTTTGAGGCGCGCGATCAAACGCTCGTCCTCATCCTTGGTCTTGTCATTCGCGACAGCCTTCAGCCGGGCATACTGCCCTGCATATTTTTTGACGAGCTTCTTGCGACGCTCGTTTTTGTTGATCGAACTCAGTTTCGCCATGACTTAAGTTCTGCTCCTTATATGACCGCTCAGGCGGCCTTCTGGGTTTCGTCTTCGCGATCGGTGAACGGCATGTTGAGTGCGCGCAAAAGCTCGCGGCCCTCTTCGTCCGTTTTCGCCGTCGTGGTGATGATCACGTCCATACCCCTGACCTTATCGACCTGGTCGTAATTGATCTCGGTAAAGACGATCTGCTCCTTGATGCCCATGGCATAATTGCCGCGACCATCGAACGATTTGGGATTGACCCCGCGGAAGTCGCGAACGCGCGGCAGCGCGATGTTGATCAGCCGGTCAAGGAATTCCCACATACGTTCACCGCGCAACGTCACCTTGACGCCGATCGGCATACCTTCGCGCAGCTTGAACTGCGCAATCGAAACACGTGCCTTGGTGACGACAGGGCGTTGCCCGGCAATCGCCATCATTTCGTTAAGCGCCGCGTCGATCCGCTTCTTGTCCTGCGTCGCATCGCCAACGCCCATGTTGAGCACGATTTTCTCGATGCCCGGCACCTGCATTTGATTTGCATAGCCAAAGCGCTTGGTCAGCGCGGCGCGAACCGTGCCTTCATAGACCTGCTGCAAGCGCGGCTTTGCTTTTTCTGCCTTAGCCATTCAACACCTCACCTGACCGCTTGGCCACACGGACCTTGCTGCCATCTTTTTCGATACGGAAGCCAACGCGTGTCGGCTTGCCGGTCTTGGGATCTTCAATCGCGACTTTCGACGCATAGATCGGCGCTTCGCGGCGATCGAGGCCACCTTGCGGGCTGGCCTGCGTCGGCTTGACGTGACGCGTCATCATATTGACACCGGCGACCAGCAGCTTGCCGTCCTTGGGCATGACCTTGGTGACTTCACCATGCTTGCCCTTGTCCTTGCCGGACAAGACGACGACCTTGTCGCCCTTTTTGATTTTCGCAGCCGACATTACAGCACCTCCGGCGCAAGGCTGATGATCTTCATGTGCTTCTTCGCGCGAAGCTCACGGACCACCGGGCCAAAGATGCGGGTGCCGATCGGCTCCTCGCTCTTGTTGATCAATACGGCAGCATTGCTGTCAAAGCGAATGACGGTGCCATCGGCGCGGCGAATATCTTTCGCCGTACGCACGACAACGGCGCGGTGCACATCGCCTTTCTTGACCTTGCCACGCGGCGCGGCTTCCTTGACGGAAACCACGATCGTGTCGCCAACGCTCGCGAAACGACGCTTCGAGCCGCCGAGCACCTTGATGCACTGCACCCTTTTCGCACCGCTATTGTCAGCGACTTCGAGGTTCGTCTGCATCTGAATCATGTCAGCTTACCTTTTCCACGGCACGCCACGTTTTCAGCTTTGAAACCGGTGCGCATTCTTCGATCCGCACAGTGTCGCCAATCGCATATTGATTGGTTTCATCGTGCGCGTGATATTTTTTCGAGCGGCGGATGATCTTGCCGTACAGCGGGTGCTTGACCCGGCGTTCGACCTTCACCACCACCGTCTTGTCTGTCTTGTCGGACACGACCTGCCCGACCATGACGCGTTTCGGCATGTTCTTACCCTTCCGCCTGAGCGCGACTACGCTCGGTCTGCAACGTCTTGATCCGCGCAATCGTGCGACGCACTTCGCGTACGCGGCTCGATTTTTCGAGCTGGCTCGTCGCGGCCTGAAAGCGCAGGTTGAACTGCTCTTTTTTAAGCTGCGCCAGCTCTTCACCGAGCTGATCGTCGGTCTTGGTTTTCAAATCTTCGTGTTTCATCTGGCCTATCCTCAGTGCTGATCGCCAAGGCGCGCAACAAGCTTCACGCGGATCGGCAACTTTGCAGCAGCACGCTCGAACGCACCGGCGGCAACTTCGTGGCTGACACCGTCAAGTTCAAAAATAATCCGGCCCGGCTTGACGCGCGCGGCCCAGTATTCAGGCGAACCCTTGCCCTTGCCCATACGGACTTCGGCGGGTTTCGAACTGACCGGAACGTCCGGGAAAACGCGGATCCACAAACGCCCCTGGCGCTTGATGTGGCGCGTGATCGCACGACGCGCAGACTCAATCTGACGCGCGGTGATACGATCAGGCTCAAGCGCCTTTAGGCCATAAGCACCGAAATTGAGATCGGTGCCACCTTTGGCCTTGCCATGAATCCGGCCCTTATGGGCTTTACGGAACTTCGTACGTTTCGGTTGAAGCATTTTTTACTCGCCTTCTGACAGGAATCGGTCCTCGATCAAGCAAGCACGGTTATGTCTTTTAAGACTTACCGCGCTGGCCGGACCCCCGACGTCTGTGCTTCCATCATCAGCCTATCCTGCGCCAAAGGATCGTGGTCCATGATCTCGCCCTTGAAGATCCAGACCTTGATCCCGCACACGCCATAGGCGGTGTGGGCTTCGGTTTCGGCATAATCTATATTTGCGCGCAGCGTATGCAGCGGCACGCGGCCTTCGCGATACCATTCGGTGCGCGCGATTTCCGCGCCGCCAAGACGGCCCGAGCAGGTAATCTTGATACCCTCTGCACCAAGACGCAGCGCCGACTGAACGGCGCGCTTCATGGCGCGGCGGAATGCAATACGACGCACCAGCTGGTCTGCGACCGACTGGCCGACAAGCTTGGCATCAACTTCCGGCTTGCGGATCTCGACAATGTTCAGCGACACTTCGCTGCCCGTCATGTCGGAAAGCTGTTTGCGCAGCTTGTCAATGTCCGCACCCTTTTTGCCGATGATGACACCGGGACGCGCTGCATAAACCGACACGCGGCAAAGCTTTGCGGGGCGTTCAATGACAACCTTCGAAATCGCCGCCTGCGGCAGCGTCTTCATGATGAAGGTGCGGATCTTCAGATCCTCAAGCAACATCTTGCCGTAATCGTCACCTTCGGCGAACCAGCGTGAATCCCACGTCCGGTTAATTTGCAGCCTCAGGCCGATCGGAGAGCTTTTATGACCCATGTCTTATTCCCCTGCCTCATCATCAAGCTCGCGCACAACGATGCGGATGCGGCTGATCGGTTTCATGATTTTCGCCGAACGACCACGCGCACGCGGCGTCCAACGCTTCATGGTGATTGATTTGCCGACGCTGGCTTCCTTGACGACAAGCGCATCGACGTCGAGATTGTGGTTGTTCTCGGCGTTTGCGATCGCCGATGCAAGCACCTTCTTCACATCTGCGGCCATCGCCTTTGTCGAGAACGACAGAATATTGAGCGCATCGCCAGCCTTGCGACCACGGATGAGACCAGCCACAAGGTTGAGCTTGTAAGCCGAACCGCGAACGGTCGTATCGACCGCCAGCGCTTCACGTTCGCCGACACGGCGGGGTGCGGATTGCTTTCCCATGACTACCTCTTCGCCTTCTTGTCGGCGGTGTGACCAAGATAAGTGCGCGTCGGCGCAAATTCGCCGAGCTTCATGCCGATCATGTCCTCGTTGACGGACACAGGAATGAACTTGCGCCCGTTATAGACATTGAACGTCAAACCGACGAACTGCGGCAGGATGGTCGAACGACGCGACCAGGTCTTGATCGGTGCACGTGCACCACCTTCCTGTGCGGCCTCGGCCTTTTTCAGCAAATGGAGGTCTACAAACGGACCTTTCCAGACGGAACGTGCCATCTTCGTCTACCTCTTCTTTTTCGCGTGACGCGAACGGATGATCATCTTGTTCGACGCCTTCTTGCGGTCGCGTGTCTTGGCGCCCTTTGTCGGTTTGCCCCACGGGGTCACCGGATGACGGCCACCTGATGTGCGACCTTCACCACCACCATGTGGGTGATCGACCGGGTTCTTTGCAACACCGCGCGTCAGAGGGCGATTGCCAAGCCACCGATTGCGACCAGCTTTGGCGAGTGTCTGGTTCGAATTGTCGGGGTTCGACACCGCGCCAACCGTCGCCATGCATTCGGCGGGAACATAACGCTGTTCGCCCGAACCCAGACGCACGATTGCCATGCCGCGATCCTTGCCGACGACCTGCACATATGTGCCTGCGCTGCGTGCGATCTGACCACCCTTGCGGGGCTTCATCTCGACATTGTGCACGATTGTGCCAACCGGGACCTGGCCGATTTCCATAGCATTGCCAGGCTTCACATCGGTTTTCTTGCCCGCAACCACCGTATCGCCAACGGCAAGCCGCTGCGGCGCGATGATATAGTTCAGCTCGCCATCTGCATATTTCAGCAGCGCAATGAACGCCGTGCGATTGGGATCATATTCGATCCGCTCGACTGTGGCGTCCATATCCCATTTGCGGCGCTTGAAGTCGACAATGCGATATTTCTGCTTGTGACCGCCACCAATGCCGCGCGCCGTCATGTGGCCGCTATGGTTGCGTCCACCGGACTTGGTCAAACCGCGCGTCAGCATCTTGACCGGCTTGCCTTTGTACAGCTGCGACTTGTCAACAAGGACAAGGCCGCGCCGCGCCGGGCTGGTCGGATTATATGTTTTAAGCGCCATCGTTAAATCCCCGTGGTCACGTCAATCATCTCGCCTTCGGCAAGCGTGATAACGGCTTTTTTCACATCGGAGCGGCGGTACTTCGTACCCTTCCAACGTTTGGTCTTGCCCTTGGCGATCATCGTGTTGACGCCGGTAACCTTGACGTCGAACAAGGCTTCGATCGCCGCCTTGATTTCCGGCTTCGTTGCAGAGTTCGCCACCTTGAACACAACCTGGTTATGCTCGGACACCTGCGTCGATTTCTCGGTAATGACCGGCGAAAGCACCACGTCATAGTGCTCCAGCGCGATCTCGGCCTGTTTTGCCTTAGCCATTGAAACGCGCCTCCAGCTTCTCGACCGCCGCCTGCGTGAGGACCAGCGTGTCGTGATTGAGAATGTCATAGACGTTCGCACCGATCACCGGCAGCACATCAACCTTGTAGAGGTTCGAACATGCCAGGCGGAAATTCGTCGGCGTTTCGCCATCGATAAAAAGGCCGCTGACGATGCCAAGCTTGGCGAGCACATCTTTCAGCGCCTTGGTCTTGACGTCCTTCAGCTCGATGTCCTTGAGGACAATGAGCTTGCCTTCCTTAGCCTTCGCCGAAAGCGCGGTCTTCAGGCCAAGCACGCGAACCTTCTTGTTGAGGCCCTGATCGAACGAGCGTGCGCGTGGTCCGTGCGCCTTGCCGCCACCGATGAAAATCGGGGCCCGGCGGTTGCCGTGACGGGCGCCGCCGCCACCTTTCTGCCGCCCGAACTTCTTGCCGGTACGCGCCACATCGCTGCGCTCGCGGGCCGCGCGGGCATAGCCCCGCTTGTTGGCGAGCTGCCAGGTGACGACGCGGTGCAAAATGTCGCTGCGGGGTTCGAGACCGAAAATATCGTCGTTCAGCTCGATGTCGCCCGCGGCTTTTGCATCGAGGGTCTGCATTTTGACCTTCATCGCTTAACCTTCCTGGCTATCGGTTGCTGCATCTTCAGCCGGCGCCTCAGCAGGCGTTTCGGCAGGTGCAGTGTCGTTGCTATTTGCGGCCTGTTTCAGACCGGCGGGGAACGGCGCTTCATTCGGGCGAGCGATTTTCATCGCGTCGCGTACGAGAAGCCAGCCACCCTTGTGACCCGGGACAGACCCCTTGACGAAGATAAGGCCACGATCCGTGTCGGTGCCAACCACTTCAAGATTCTGCTGCGTGCGATTACGCGCACCCATTTGACCGGCCATCTTCTTGTTCTTGAAGACCTTGCCAGGATCCTGGTTCATACCCGTCGAACCGTGCGAGCGGTGCGAGATCGAAACACCGTGTGAGGCGCGAAGACCTCCGAAGCCCCAACGCTTCATGGCGCCGGCAAAGCCCTTGCCCTGCGTCGAGCCGGTGATGTCAACCATCTGGCCTGCAACAAAATGGTCCGCCGACAGTTCGGTGCCGACGTCAACCAGTGCATCTTCGCTCACCCGAAATTCGGCGACACGCGCCTTCGGCTCGACTTCAGCTTTCGCGAAGTGGCCGCGAACGGGCTTTGTAACATTCTTGATTTTCGCAGTGCCAGCGCCAAGCTGAAGCGCGACATAGCCGTCGCGATCTTCCGTGCGCTGCGCCACCACCTGACAGCCTTCAAGGCTGAGGACGGTGACAGGGACATGACGACCATCGTCCTGAAACAGGCGCGTCATCCCCACTTTTTTTGCGATCACGCCAGTGCGCATGATCCGGTCCTTCCTAATTCAGAGGCCCGCGCCACAATTGGCAACGGGCATGACTACACAAACAGGCGATCAGGCCTGCAACTTGATCTCGATATCCACACCAGCGGCGAGGTCGAGCTTCATCAGCGCGTCCACCGTCTGCGGCGTCGGCTGAACAATGTCGAGCAAACGCTTGTAGGTGCGGACTTCAAACTGCTCGCGCGACTTCTTGTCGACGTGCGGCGAACGGTTCACCGTGAACTTCTCGATGCGCGTCGGCATCGGGATCGGGCCGCGCACCATCGCGCCGGTCCGCTTCGCGGTGTCGGCGATCTCGCCCGTCGCCTGATCGAGCACACGGTGATCGAAGGCCTTCAGGCGGATGCGAATATTCTGCGTTTCCATGACGATCCGTTTCAAACTTTTCTGACCGACTATCCGGCCTGAAATTCAACCTCTATTTTCAAAAACAAACCGGTCCGGCGCG
>JBFKAE010000136.1:0-8189 GCA_041621755.1 Sphingomonadaceae bacterium
CAAAGGCTTCGGCGGCATCCGCAATACCCCGCCATGCAGTATCAGGCGGAAACTCGACAATACGAAATATTGAGCCACCCGGAAGCGGTTCTAACCGCACAGGCCGGTCCACCACCTCGACGTTGCCTATATTCGATGCAGGCGAAGATCGGGTTTCCCAGATATCCGTCAGCGCCACACCCGGCATCGAGTCCATTTCCTTCAGCTGCCCGTTGTGATCATCAAACAGAACCGTGGAGCGTCCATCCGCATCATGTCCGGTTATGACGCGCCGTATCTTCCAAACCATATTTCCCTCCTTTTGGCTGGACCTTGGGTTAGAAATTCAGATTGTTTATGTCAACAATATTATTGAACAAATATTCAATAATATTGTATTAGTGATATATTTTCTTGCAAATGAGCATCGAGGATGAAATGTTACTGCGGCGCTTGTGACACAATTTGCGTGGTAGCGGCTGCGAACAAAAAGGCATTGGATGCAAGGCCGGAGCGGCTTGTAGTTTTAACACGGTGGGAGGTAACTTTATGGATTTTCTGAAGAATTCCTGGTACTGCGCTGGATGGTCAACTGATCTTCAGACCGACCCGATTGGCATCACGATACTCGGAGATGACATAGTCCTGTTTCGTCAGGAAAACGGCACTGCGGTAGCGCTGAGGGGCGTTTGCCCCCATCGATTCGCTCCCCTTTGGCGCGGCAAAGTGACCGGCGATCGCATTCAATGCGCCTATCACGGCCTGGAGTTCGACGGGACCGGTCAGTGCGTACACAATCCGCACGGCCGGGGTATCATTGCGCAAGGAGCGCATGTTCGCTCCTACCCACTAAACGAACGAAATGGTGCACTCTGGATATGGATGGGCGATCCAGCGCAGGTAGACGTCAGCAAGATACCTGTATTTGACTTTGTCACCGATCGTACCAACTGGGCGGGCCTGACCGGACACCTGAAAATCGAATCCCATTACCAACTGGTCATCGACAATCTTCTGGATCTCACTCACGCCGCCTATATCCACGTCAATACCGTCGGCGTGAAAGCGGATGACTGGATCGGCGAAACACGGATGGAATATGATTTCCATGTCGACGGCGAGGTGATCAATTCTGACTACGTCTTTCGCAATAGCCCCCCTACTCCGCTTTTGGCACTTTTCACCGACATGGCCGTTGGAGACGTACATGTGCCAATGGCGCTCTACCCTGCTTCAAGTATGATCCTCGACCTTTCAATGTCACAAGTAGGACAACCAAAAAGCGAAGGTGTGCATATGCCAAGCGCGCACTTCATCGTGCCGGAGTCCGATAAGAGCTGCCACTATTTCTACGCCATCTCGCGCAGCATCAAACTGGACGACGACAGCATCACGGCAGCGATGGGCGATATCGTTCGCCGCGCATTCGTCGAAGAGGATGCACCTGTTATTCGCGACTGCCAAAAGGCGATGGGTGATGACGAGTTTTTTTCGCTGAAACCCCTGATCCTTGAAACCGATGTCGCTGCTGTTCAGGCACGGCGCATGCTCGCAAAAATGATCCGTCAGGAGCAGAGTGCAACATCAACATCTAAATCCGCTGCAAAGGCTGATCTGCAATCGGAAGACCTGGCAAGCAGCGAGAGAGTATCTTAATGTTTAGTTTAAGTATTATTGATTTAAGAGGGAACAACTGATGGCCACCAAATCGTCTGAGAAACAGACTCAACGAGATGAGGGAAGCAGTCGAGAACGGATTCTCGCAGCAGCAGAAGAGCTGTTTGCCGAGACCAGTTTCGATGGGACCTCCGTGCGCCAGATCGCCCTTAAGGCCGGGGTACCAGTTGGTTTGATAAATTATCATTTTGACGGAAAGCTTGGCGTTTATCGGGCAATCTTCGAGTTGCGTACACCAGCAGTTGTTGAAATGCGCAGGGCCGGCCTCGCACTCGCAGCACTAGAGGACAATAAGGAACGCAAGCTAGAGATGACGTTAAAGGCAGTTCTCGTGCCTATGCTTAACCTGCGCACGAGCGAAGGCAGCAATCACTTCGGCAGTCTGTTGGCACGCGAAACCAATGATGCCCGTTCACATGAGCGAGGCATAGTGCAGGAAATGCTCGATCCCATCGCGCTGGAAGTTGTCGCTCAGCTCAGAGCATTGATGCCAAAACGTTCCAAAGCCGAAGTTCATTGGGCCTATCAAATGGTAATCGGTGTCATGGCGTTCATCATGTCTGACTCTGGTCGCATCAGCAGGCTGAGCGACGGAGAAGCTGACCCCGCCAAAGTAGATGCAACCCTGCGTGCACTGTTGCCACTCCTGCTTCACGGCATAAACGGCCGAGAGGCAGCTCTGAGCGCGACCAATAAAGACTAAACTCGTATTTTACATGAACGAAATCAGGCATCTGCATTGGGGATGCCCTAACTCACATATGCGGTTTTATATCAAGTTAAGGCAGAAACACCATGAAACTCGTCACATTTGATGCTGGTCGCGGTCCTCGACTTGGAGCCCTCACTGAAACTGGGGCCCTTGATCTTGCAGTGGCAGCCACAAGACAAAAACAAACCCTTCCCATCTCGATGCAAGCCTTCATAGAGCTTGGTCCAAAAGCGTGGGATCTTGCGCGAGAACTGATCAAAACCCATCACAGAGATGATGTATTTCCAAGCGAAAACATCCAGCTCCTTGCTCCAATTCCTCACCCTGTTCGGTTCCGGGATGCATGTCTCTTTCTCGAACACATGGAAAAAGCCCTCGGTAAATTGGACAGGCCGTTCGACCCTGAATTCAAACGTCAGGTTATTTACTATAACGCTGATAACGTACATGTTTCTGGCACCGGAGCCGAAATCGTCTGGCCGCGAGATTCCTCATGGATTGACTATGAGCTTGAGTGGGCATGCGTGGTCGGCACGCCAGGAGTCGACATTGCTTTGGAAAATGCGTCCGATCATATTTTCGGCTTTACCATTTTGAATGACTGGTCAGCACGTGATCTCCAGTTTCCTTTTATGGGATGCGGTCTGGGACCAGCTGCGGGCAAGGATTTTGCTAATAGCTTTGGCCCTTGCATTGTCACCCCAGACGAATTTGACGATCCCTATTCGTTACAAATGTCGGCAAGGATAAACGGTGAACAATGGTCGAATGGCACAACCAGCAGCATGTACTGGCGCTTCGAGGACGCCATTTCTCAGCTCAGTAAGGGGCGACCATTAATTGCCGGCGAGATCTTCGGTTCAGGGACCGTTCTGGACGGATGTGGGTTCGAACTTGAACGCCAGCTATCGTTCGGCGACGTCGTGGAACTCCAAGTTGAGGGAATAGGAATCCTTAAAAATCGCATTGCTCATCCATGAAGGGAGCCTCACGAAACGACGTGCACAAAGGCGACATGCATTAAGCCCGAAGCGTTCTCAGGACCCGCTTCGTTACACAAGCGACAGCGCAATTGGGGAGAATGCAATGGCTGCAAATAACAATAAATCAGCTGAAGGTTCACGGCAGAGTAATTATGCCTCCTCCGTAGAAAATTTTGATTTGGCAGCGATCTTGGAGAGTCTTGAATGGGGCGCGCAAGACCCCTTGAATGCAGCTGTAATCTGCTGCGATCGTCATGCCATCGACGCAGATCGGATCGCTCTTCGGTTGCGTAGAGTAAATGGAGAGTGCAGCGAGTGGACCTTTGCCGAGCTTAAAACTCATTCTGAAAGGCTTGCACAACTTCTGGCGTCTCTCGGCGTTGGCAAAGGAGACTGTGTTGCTGGTCTTCTCCCCAGAACTGCAGATCTTCTTGTTACCATCCTCGCAGTGTGGCGACTTGGGGCTATGTACCAGCCGCTGTTTACAGCCTTTGGTCCAAAAGCAATCGAATATCGCTTACAGGAAGCCAGTACGAAGGTCGTTGTTACAGACCCTGCCAACCGTAGCAAGATTGGCAAAGGGGTAGATATCCCGATCGTGAACACCGCACCAAGCGGTAGTGATTACGACTTCCAAAAAGAAACTTCGACGGACTGTCCAAAGATCGATCCTGTTCCTTGCAACCTCGATGATCCGTTTCTAATTATGTTCACCTCGGGCACCACTGGCTCCCCTAAGCCACTGCTTGTACCCTTACGTGCGATTGCCGCATTCATGCGTTACATGATTGATGGCATAGGGCTAACCAGCGAAGATCGGTTCTGGAACCTTGCTGATCCCGGCTGGGCCTATGGACTCTATTATGCCGTCATTGGACCGTTAGCACTGGGTTTCACGACCACCTTTTATGATGGACCCTTCTCCGCTGAGAGTACGTACGAAACGATCAAGGCATTCGATATTACAAGTCTTGCAGGGTCGCCTAGCGCCTTCAGGATCATGATGGGAGCAGGCGGCGACGCCGCCGCAGATGTTCGAGGCAAGATTCGCGCCATCAGCAGTGCGGGGGAGCCGTTAAGTCCAGAAATCATGCGCTGGTTCGACGAGTATCTCGATGCGCCAATTCTGGATCATTATGGCCAGACCGAACTTGGCATAGTGCTCTGCAATCACCACGGACTATCGCACCCACTTCGAATTGGCTCAGCCGGTTTTGCCTCTCCTGGCTATCACGCAGTGATCCTTTCTGAAGGGTTGAAGGAAGTTGGACCAGGCGAGCCAGGTATCCTGGCGCTGGATCGATCGAGGTCTCCGCTGATGTGGTTTCGCGGTTATCTCGGACTTGAGGCGTCAGCCTTCGTCGATCAATGGTACTTAACTGGAGACACGTGCGAACTGAATGATGATGGGAGTATCTCCTTCGTCGGGCGTTCAGATGATGTCATTACGACATCTGGTTATCGGGTGGGGCCATTTGATGTCGAGAGCGCATTGCTGGAGCATGATGCAGTACTTGAATCTGCAGTGGTTGGTAAGCCAGACCCAAATCGCACCGAGATAATCAAGGCATTTGTTGTACTCAATAAGGGTTTTGAACCAGTTCCCGCTCTTGCCAAAGCTTTACAACTTCATGTGAAGGCGCGCCTCTCGGCGCATGCTTATCCGCGCGAAATCGAATTCATCGCGTCGCTGCCAAAGACGCCTAGTGGCAAAGTGCAACGCTTCATTCTGAGAAATCGTGAGATTGCAAAGACACCATAGCGCTTCTGAACCCCTTCCAGGGAGAGCTTCAGAGACGAATATCAACCCGGACCACTCAGTTGAGGCTTGCCATCACAGCAGCGCGCCTACACGGCTCACACTTGGGATGCCCCAGAACCGCGCGACAAGCGCATTTGCTGTATTGAGATGACCTCCGAATTGCGCAAGTGCGACGGCCTTTTGTGTAATTTCCTCACGGCTCAAGCTATTGCCGGGATCCCCTTTGGGTTCATCCACGCGCCCATCGAACTGACTACCATCCCGTGTCGTCACCACGACTTTGCCGATCCATCTGCGCGGATAGGCGGCGTCCACCTCAGGATCGCATACCATGGTTACGCGCTCACGAAAGGATGCCACATCAGTGCGTGACAGCACATCCTCGAATGTTGCGAGATCGGCGGTTCCGCCATTGGCAATTAGGCCGAGGACGCCGCCCATGGAGAATTTGGCCTGATGGACCGTTTCGGGCACCTCTACCAGACCCAGCACATCGATCGCGCCCTGATGTACCAGCGCCCGCACCGATACGATGTCTTCAGCGCATATGTCATTGTCCCGCATAACCTTCAGCAGCGCATCCGCGCTGGGGTGTGTGTGGCGGCACGATGCATGATATTTGAACGAGGTTTCCGACGTAGCCCAACGCGATCCCAGGCCATCGACAAGACGCGCAGGGTCGGCATCGCTCGATGTTCCGGCTGCAAGGCCCTGCTTCCCCTCCAATATGGCTTTCGCGCCGGTGAAGCCGTCCTTCGCCAGATAGGCTGAGGCAAGGCCCGCCGCGGCCGCGTGTGCTGTGTGCAATTGCTTGGAATCCGCAGCATCGCGCAAAAATTCCCACAGACCGGCAGATTGCGTTCCTGCCGAACCAAGTGCGTTCGTGATCTGGTCTGCGTCCAGTTCCAGCAATCGCCCGACCGCAGCAGCGGCAGCCAGCGTCCCCACAGTGCCGGTCGTGTGGAAAATGCGGTAATGCGATCTGCCAAGAAACTCCCCGATCCGAATGCCGACTTCATAACCAGCGATGGCCGCAACCAGCAGCGCCTCGCCAGACGCACCAATCGCCTGCGCCACCGCCAGTGCCGGGGGGAAAACCACTGCAGCCGGGTGAAACACTGAACCATTGTGCACATCGTCCTGCTCTGCGACATGGCTGGCTGCAGCATTGACCATGGCTGCAAAATAGGGGCTCGTCCGTCGCCCCGAGATCAGCACTTCCGATGGCCCGTCCCCCGGACCCATCAATTCTGCAAAGCGGTCGATCGACTGCACAGCGCGTGAAGGGCTACCCGCCAGCGCCGAGCCTGCCCAGTCCACGAACAGCTCCTCTGCCCGCGCAAACACAGCATCAGGTATCCGCTCACGCCTCAGCCCTACTGCAAATGCCGCAAGTTCACGTGTCGAACCAGCTGGAATCACATGTTCAGTTGACGCCATTCAGGCTTTCCTCTTCTGCCAGCCCGATTTCAGCCAGAATTTTGGCTGTGTGCTCGCCAATGTCCGGCACGGCGTCCATGCGCGCGTCAGCCTGCCCCGGCGGCAGGAGCGCAGGAATGGGGCCAGCAGGCGTTCCAACCTGCCGCCAGCGATCGCGTGCCGCCAGCTGTTCATGCGCCCACAGATCCGCCATGTCATTAACGCGCGCATAGGCTATGTTTGCGGCTTCAAGCCGGGCCAGCACGGTCTCTCGCGCAAGCCCTTCAAAAACCCGGTTGATCAGCTCCGCCAGCGCAATGCGATTGGCATTTCGCAATGAATTCGAACAAAATCGCGGATCTGATGCCAATTCTTTCTGCTGAAGGGCGATTTGGCAGAATACCAACCATTCCCGTTCATTCTGTACACCCAGCATCACTTCGCCCGTAGCGGTGGCAAACGGCCCATAGGGATATATTGTCGCGTGCGAAGCCCCCACCCGCGGCGGCGGGGAGGCGCCTTCGAAAGCGTAATACAACGGAAAACTCATCCACTCTGCCGTCGCTTCCAGCATCGATACATCGATATGGGTGCCTGCGCCCGTCTGGCCACGCGCGATCAGCGCCGCCAGAATGTTGGTATAGGCATACATGCCCGCCGAGATATCGGAGATGGAACAGCCCGCCTTGCTCGGGGCTTCCTGGGTCCCCGATACCGAAAGGAAGCCGCTTTCGCTCTGGATAAGCAGGTCATAGGCCTTGCGGTCGCGATAAGGACCATAGCCGCCATATCCGGATATGTCGCAAACGATCAGCGCAGGATGCGCTTCTTGTAGATTGGCGTAATCGAAACCCATACGCGCCGTGGCGCCGGGCACCAGATTCTGCACAAACACATCGGCCCCTGCGACAAGGCGTTTCAGCGCCTCAATGCCGAAATCCGTCTTCAGATCGAGGGCGACACTTTCCTTTGACCGGTTGCACCAGACGAAATGCGAGGAAAGGCCATTGACCTGCTGGTCATATCCGCGCGCGAAATCCCCTGTGCCGGGGCGTTCGACCTTGATGACGCGCGCACCAAGGTCGGCAATCTGGCGCGTGGCAAACGGCGCCGCAACTGCTTGCTCAAGGCTGACGACGGTAATTCCCTGAAGTGGTAACATGTTAAAAAGACCTCGGCATACCAAGAACATGCTCGGCGACATAAGACAGGATCAGGTTCGTGCTGATCGGAGCGACCTGATAGAGGCGCGTCTCGCGGAATTTCCGCTCGATGTCGTACTCATGTGCGAAACCGAATCCGCCATGGGTCTGCATACAGGCATTGGCGGCATCCCACGATGCTTTCGCAGCGAGATATTTGGCCATGTTGGCTTCCGCGCCGCAGGCTTCGCCAACATCGAACAGGCGGGCAGCCTGAAAACGCATCAGATCCGCCGCCCGCACATCGATATAGCTTTGGGCGATTGGAAACTGGACGCCCTGATTTTTCCCGATCGGCCGGTCGAACACGATTCGCTCATTGGCATAGCGGCTCGCGCGATCAACGAACCAATATCCATCGCCAATGCACTCGGAAGCAATCAGTGTACGTTCCGCATTGAGGCCGTCCAGAATATATCTGAAGCCTTTTCCCTCCTCGCCAATCAGATTCTCGG
>JBFKAE010000137.1:0-8189 GCA_041621755.1 Sphingomonadaceae bacterium
ACAGAAGGGCGCTTGGACGCACCGGTACGGCGCTAAGGCTCACACCTGCCACGCCTTTGTCCTAAATCTGCCGCATTGCAGAGCCATGAGGTGTTCTCGAAATTTTGAAATCCGCGAATCTTAAGGAAAGAGAGCGAATGAACGTGCTCAAGGGCTACCGTTTGGGACTGTGGGACAAGACCCATTATCTCGACAAGATGACCTTCCGCGACCTCGTTGTCGCTTATTTCCAATATTATGCGATTCAGGCCTACCTGATCATCGCAGCCATCTCGGCTGTGGTTGCGTATCATTTTCCAACGACCTTGCTTGCAGGCGGTGTCGCCGTTGCGGCGTCTGTGCTTGTCTATCCGCTGGTCTGGTACATGCTTCACCGCTTCGTGCTCCACGGGAAATGGATGTTCAAATCGCAGTGGACAGCGCGCACGTGGAAGCGCATCCATTATGATCATCATCAGGACCCGAACCACCTCGAAATCCTGTTTGGCGCGCTTTATACGACGCTGCCGACAATCGCGGTCATTACGCTGCCCATCGGCTATCTGGTCGGCGGCATTGGCGGCGCGGCAGTCGCATTCACGACCGGCCTGCTGACGACGTGTTTTTACGAGTTTTGCCACTGCATCCAGCATCTTTCATACAAGCCCAAGGCGAAATGGCTGGCGGTCATGAAGGCGCGTCACATGGAACATCATTTCCACGACGAAGCTGGCAATTTCGGCATTACCAACTTCACGTGGGACAAGCTGTTCGGCACATATTACGAACGCGCGCAGCGCCCTGATAAGAGCGCGACGGTCTTTAACCTCGGCTACACGGCCGATGTCGCGTCGATCTATCCTTGGGTCGCCGAGCAATCGGGCGGCGTCGCTCAGGGCCATCCGCGCGAACGTTTGAAAAAAGCCGCCTGAACCAAACATCGTGGGGCAGCATTTTGAAATCAGTCCGGTCGTCGGCAAGGCTGACCGCCGCGCCTTCATTGATTTGCCCTGGTCGATCTATGCGAACGATCCAAACTGGCGCGCACCGCTGAAAATGGAGATCGCCGAGCTGATCGGCGGACCAAAGACAAACCCCTGGTTCGAACACGCCGAAGCCGCATTCTGGCTGGCGCGGCGGGACGGTCGGCCCGTCGGACGCATATCCGCACAGATTGACAGGCTCGTTCTTCAGCACATGGGCGCAGGTACGGGCCAGTGGGGTATGTTCGAATGTGTCGAAGATCCCGAGGTCGCGGCGGCGCTGATCAAGACCGCCGAAGACTGGCTCCGAGCAAAGAATATGACGCGTGCCCTGGGTCCGTTCAGCCTGTCAATCTGGGACGAACCCGGCCTGCTCGTGCAGGGCTTTGACCTGCCGCCGAGCGTCATGATGGGGCATCATCGTTCCTATTATGAAGGTTTTGTCGAATCTGCGGGCTATGCAGGCGTCAAGGATCTGTTCGTATATGAATTACCAGTCAAGGCCGGCTTTCCACCAGCCGTCAACCGCATTGTCGCTGCGGCAGAGAAAAGCACGCGGATCAAAATGCGTTGCGTCGACAAATCGCGTTTCAATGAAGAAGCCGCGCTCATCCTCGACATATTGAACGACGCATGGTCGGACAATTGGGGCTATATTCCGCTCACCGATCACGAAGTCGCGCATGTCGGCAAAAAGCTGAAACCGCTTGTGTTCGAAGATATGATCCGGATTTGCGAACTTGATGGCGAGCCCGTCGCGTTCATGATGACGCTGCCGGACGTTAACGAGCTGACCATTGACCTTGACGGAAGACTGTTCCCCTTTGGATGGGCAAAATTGCTCTGGCGGTTGCGAAAATTACAGGTTGGCCGCATGCGTGTGCCGTTAATGGGTGTCCGCAAAGCGCATCAGGGTGGACGCTTCGCATCGTTCATGGCCTTCTTGATGATCGAACATATCCGCCGCGCGGCGGTCGCCAATTATGGTGCGGAACGTGGCGAGATCGGCTGGATTCTGGACGATAACGGTCCGATGAAATCGATTGCCGACATTATCGATTCGAAGATTACAAAGACGTATCGGATCTACGAAAAAGCCCTGTAACGCCGGTCATTGACCGATCAGCGAAAGTCCGACTGACACTGTATCACCATCCCCGATGCCTTCGGACTTACGCACCGATGCCTTCACAGGCAAAATAAAACTGTCGCGCTTTGAATCCGGAAAAATCGATGTCTGCCATCGCGATCCACCGACCTCGGCCTCGACCCGGACCGACCCGAAACCACGCCGCCTGCCCATCGTCCGCAGCCGGATTTCCACCGCCATATCCGCAGGCAGTGTCAGAAAATGCCACGTCGTGGGGCCATCGCCCTGCCAGCGCCAGAGCACAGCATCAAATTCAAACTCGGGCCGCAAGTTCTACCCATGTCGGCGCATGATCCGACGCACGTTCCTTACCACGGGCATCCCTGTCGACCCCCGCTGCGACCAATTGATCAGCAACTGTCGGGCTCAACAGGAAATGGTCGATACGAAGGCCGGCATTGCGTGGCCAGGCGCCGGCCTGATAGTCCCAATAGGTATAAAGATGGTCATCCGCGGGGTACATGCCACGCAGCGCCTCGGTCCAGCCCTGATGGATGATCGTGCGCAACGCCGCGCGCGACTGTGGCTGGACGAGCGCATCATCGGCCATCGCCTTTATGCTGAACACATCGCGATCTTCAGGCGCGACATTATAATCTCCGCAAAGCACGGATGGGATTTCATCGCGCATCAAAGCGGCCGCGCGCGCCTCAAGGCGCTTCATCCACGCAAGCTTGTAATCAAACTTCGGCCCGGGCTGCGGGTTGCCGTTCGGCAGGTAGATTGATGCGATGCGGACACCGTTCACATCGGCTTCGAGGTAACGCGCCTGCTCGTCACTATCGTCACCGGGCAGTCCGCGCTGGATTTCCTTTGCAGGCTCACGTGTCAAAATGGCGACGCCATTAAATCCCTTCTGTCCGTGGATGAGCGCGTGATATCCAGCAGCTTCGATATCCGCGATCGGAAAGCGTTCGTCGATACATTTGATTTCCTGCAGGCAGGCTACGTCGGGTTTGGTGTCCGAGAGCCATTCGAGCAATCGCGGCAGGCGTGCGGCTATGCCGTTGACGTTGAAAGTTGCAATACGCATGGCCGCTTGGCTAAGCGCTCAGAGCGTCGCGGTCAAACCGAGAATGAGTTTCCGCAACCACAGCCCGATGCCGCATTCGGGTTCTTCACCTGAAACGCTGCACCGCCGAGGTTTTCGACATAATCAACCTCGGATCCTTCAATCAGGTCCAGACTGATCGGATCAACGACAAGCGTTACGCCATCTGTCACCGTTGCAACGTCATCATCGGCAACGATGTCGGCAAGATCAAAGCGATATTGAAAGCCCGCGCAACCGCCGCCATCGACCGACAGGCGCAATATCGCGGGAACGCCGCCCTGCCGCTTGGCAATCGCGGTCACCCGCTCCGCGGCGGCGTGACTGAGGCTGATCCCGTTCATGCGGTCAATATAGACACACACGCGTCCATTTTCAATCAATTGGCCGCGGATACGTCCGCCGGGCCACCCTGTGCTGCACCCGCACGGTCCTGAACGGCAATGACATAGTCGGACGCTTCAAGAAACGGCATTGGGTTGACCGACTTGTTGTCTATCCGCACTTCATAGTGCAAATGACTGCCTGTCGAACGGCCTGTCGATCCCATGCCACCGATCTTTTCGCCGCGCTTAACCTGATCTCCTCTTTTTACGTAAAGACGCGACATGTGGCCGTAGCGTGTCGTGATGCCCGAACCATGTTCGATCTCGATGAAATTGCCATAGCCGCGCATCCGCCCGGCACGCAAAACTCTGCCATCTGCGGCGGCATAGATTGGCTCGCCAACCGCGCCCGACATATCGACGCCGCGGTGCATCGCCGTCTGGCCGTTGAACGGGTCATAGCGAATGCCATAGCCCGACGTGTAGGTGTAGTTTTTCACCGGCTTGAACGACGGGATCGCCGACATGCCCTTTTCAAGCAGGTCGAGCTTTTTCCAACTGAGAAACAGCGCCTTGAATTTCGGCTCGGCATTGGCAAGCGGAGAGTCTTCATCCTCTTCGGGGCCGCCCATGCCCATATGCGATTGGCGGACAATGCGCGACGTGCGAATGCCCAACCGCTTTAGAACCGCCTGTGATTGCTGAAAGCGCGCTTCTGCCGCACTGGTTGCCTGTGTGACGAATTGCAACTGCGATGTTTCGATTTTCGCGAGAGGCGCAAGAACTTCAGGAGCACTTGCATTTGCCGTGGTTCCTGCGACTTCCGGCATCAGGTCGGCAAGCGCCGAGGGGTCAGCATCACCTGCAAGCAACGTGGTCAAAAATTTCTGGCGTTTTTCGATGCGGTTTGTGGTGGCTTCAGCTGCCTTACGTAGCGAAGCGACTTCCTGGCGCATGGTTTCGACTTCATTTGCAGCAGTCATCTCAACAACAGCTTGCTTGACGAGGCTTGTCGTCGCGACACCGAAATAGCTGACCAGCGCAACTAGGCCTGCAAGACACGCAAGCTGCACGCGCGTCGACAGACGATACACCTGCATCCCAACGTCGCTTTTGTAATGAAGAAATTCGCGTTCCGGCAATATCTCGCGCACGCGATCCGCAATGCCTGCCCCAGCGGCTTTCAATTTCTGCACAAATATGACCCCGCATAAAGCGCGCCGCGACCCCACGACACGCCCGTCTAACAAAATACGCTTAATGGACCCTTGCCCTCCGGGTCCTTCAATATCTTGGTTAAACAGTTGTCCTAAGTGCTTGCAAGCGAATCATAATAATGCGGGGTTAAACCGGCCTTGATTCGCGCTGAGTCGTTGAATGGAGGCTTCAGAACGCCCCGAAAATAGCGCTTTACGGCACTATGAAAGGTCATAACGGGATCGATTCGTTTGTCGTCGCATATCTGGTGGAACCAGCGACTTCCGACTGAAACATGCTTGATTTCATCAAGATATATCTCGTGAATTAATGCTGCGCTTTCAATGTCACCTGCCGACCGTAAACGCTCTTGAGTCATCGGCGTGACATCAAGCCCGCGCGCTTCAAGAACCAACGGCACAATCACAAGACGTGCGGTGAAATCCGCCGCCGTCGATATCGCCGCTTCCCACAACCCGTCGTGCGCAGGCATGTCGCCATAGGTCGCGCCAAGCGTCGACAGTCGTTCGACCAACATCGAAAAATGCCGCGCTTCATCATCGGCGACACCAACCCAATCGTCGGCAAATGCGCGCGGCATATCGGCACCAAATCGCCCGACAAGATCCCAGGCGAGGTCAATGGCGTTCAGCTCGATATGCGCCAGCGCATGCAGCAGCGACACCCGGCTGCGCGCCGACCCGGCTTTGCCGCGCCGTGGCATTTTGTTCGGTGGCAACAATTCCGGCTTCGAGGGTCGCGCAGGCCTTTGCGGCATATCCCCCGGAAATTCATGCGCAAGCGCCCCCGATCGCCACGCCGCTGCAGCCGCACGCGATGCAGCGGCCTTTGCATCAGCATCCGCCGTCAGCAGAACCGCGCGCGCCGCTGCGCCAAGCGTATCAGTCAAGATCCTGCGCGGCTTTCAAAACGGCGTCGATATGCCCTGGAACCTTCACCTTGCGCCAGACCTGGGCAATCTTGCCATCACGATCGATCAGGAACGTCGCGCGTTCGATCCCCATATAGGTGCGGCCGTACAGCTTCTTCTCGACCCAGACGCCATAGGCTTCGATCACCTTCGCATCCTCATCGGCACCAAGTGCAATGCCAAGACTATGCTTGTCACGAAACTTCGCGTGCCTTTTGACGGAATCCTTCGACACGCCCAAAATTTCGGTATCCACCGCGTCAAACGCTGCCTTCTGATCGGTAAAGCCGATCGCCTGTTTCGTGCAGCCCGACGTGTCATCCTTGGGATAGAAATAGAGCACCAGTTTCTTGCCCGCATAATCGGACAGGCGAAACACCACACCATCTTCGCCTTCAAGTGTAAATTCCGGAGCCTTTGCTCCAACCGTCAGTTCAGCCACCTGTCATCCTTTTCTTTTTTGTCCGAAAATCTGGCTCCAGCCAGTCTGAACCGCCATTTTGGCCTGTCCGAGCGCGACTTTCAACGCCGCAAAATCCGAAACACCAGCATGCCCCGCCAGCATGGCCTTGACCGCGTCCGACATGGCCTTTGGGTCACTCGCATCGACCAGTCGCAACGTAACAAGCAACCGCGTCATCAAATCATGCGCATCAAGCAACGCAGCATCAATCACGCCAGTCTCTACAAAGTGACTGATCGCAGTCCGCAAATCATTCGAAAACCCCTGCTGGGTCGACAATTGCAGGTACTGAACCATGAATTCAAGATCGATCAACCCGCCCGGCGCATGCTTCATGTCCCAGAGGCCACCCGCGCTATGCGCTGCGGCAATATCCGACCGCATTTCAAGCACTTCGTTTTTCAGTCGTATGGCGTCACGGGGTTTTGTGAGCGCAGCCTTGATGCCTGCCTCGATCCCGGCGCGGTCGCCCGGATCGCCAATCACCACCCGCGCCCGTGTCAGCGCCATATGCTCCCACGTCCACGCCTCCTCCATCTGATAGCGTGCAAAGGTTTCAAGATTAACCGCAAGCAACCCCTGCGCACCCGATGGACGAAGCCGCGTGTCGATTTCATACAATGGGCCTGCCGCCGTCTGCACCGACAGTGCACCGGTCAGCCGCTGGCTCAGGCGATTGAAATAACTCGTCGCGGGCAATGGTTTTTTACCGTCCGACTGTGTTTCGTAAGGACCGGAAAACAGGTAGACGAGATCAAGATCCGATTGTTCGGTCAGCATATTGCCACCAAAACGCCCAAGCCCGACAATCGCCAATCGTCCGCCCGGAACGCTGCCATGAACAGATTCAAAGTCGGCGGTGACGGCGTTCGCAAGAACCGTGACTGCAGCATCGGCGAGCCGCGCATAATCGCGCGCGACACGCAGCGGATCAGTCTGCCCTTCGATAAGCTGTACGCCGAGTTGAAACCGCCGCTCAGCCACCCAGCGACGCACTTCGTCGAGTTTATATTCGAGCGCATCCTGCCGGCCCGTCAGATGGACAAGCTCATCGACGAGGTCGTCAACCTCACCAAGCCGTTCAAAGCTTGCGCCCGATAACATGATATCAAGATTTTCGGGATGTCGAGCGAGTTTTGTCGCAAGCAGCGGCACCATATCCATGACACGTGCGATCAATCCTGCCAAGGCAGGGTTGGCCTCAATCAACGCAAAAAATTGAATGCTGCTCGGCAGTGCCTTTAGAAAATCGTCAAAGCGCAGCAATGTCGGGCGCTTGACCTTCGCCTTGCCAAAGGCCTCGGCAAGGCGCGGCAACGCAATTTCAAATTCACGCTGCGCGGCGTCGCTGCGTAGCGATTGGCAAGGCCGTCCCCGCCATGTCGTAATCAGCGCTGCAAGATCTGCAAAAGGGCCAACACCAAGCGCTTTCAGCCGCGCCTCCAGCGCTTTTTTTTGTCGTGGCAAACGCCGGGTTTCAGCCTCGGCAATCAACTCGTCATATAGCCCGCCCACTGCAGCGCTATGCCGCTTCAGATCACGCTCCATGTCGGGCCAACCCTTATAGCCAGCAAGCACCGCAAGTGCCTTGCGATCAGGCGCTCGCGCGGGAATCTGGTGTGTCTGTGCATCTTCCATCATCTGCACACGGTGTTCGGCTGTGCGCAAAAAGCGATAGGCATCGGCGAGAATCTTCGTGCTTTTTTCGTCAAGTCGGCCCGCATCGCAAAGCGCTTGCAAAGCCTGAAGCGTTGCAGGCTTGCGCAGCGACACGTCGCGCCCTCCAAAGATGAGCTGGTGAATTTGCGCGAAGAATTCAACTTCCCGGATACCGCCGCGCCCGCGCTTCAAATCGTAACCGGCTCCGATTTTCTGCCGGTCGTCAAAATGATCGCGAATGCGCAGTGACATGTCCTGAATATCACGGATAGCTGTGTAATCGAGCGACCGACGCCATATAAATGGCTGTATTTGTTTTAAAAACTCCTCTCCCATCGCGACATCGCCGCCGACGACCCGCGCGCGAATATAGGCCGCCCGCTCCCACGCCAGCGCCTCGGACTGATAATAGACTTCGGCAGCGCCAACCGGGATCGCGGTCGGCGAGAC
>JBFKAE010000138.1:0-8171 GCA_041621755.1 Sphingomonadaceae bacterium
ATCGACTTCGGACTTTCATGCGGGTGATAGCCCAACGTATCGTCTGCTTCGTTTGCTTCATGCCCATGCACCGCATACTTGATATGCTCCGACCCACTCCAGCGCGGCTTACCCCAGAACGTCAGGAACATCAGCCGCCATGAATAAAAGCTCGTCAAAAGTGCGGCAAAAACACCAACGGCAAAGGCGACATACCCTGCCTCAGTCCCCGCCGCAAAAGCGCTCTCGATAATCGCGTCCTTGGAATAGAAACCCGCGAACCCGAACACGCCAATAACCCCAACACCCGTAATCGCGAGCGTCCCGATCAGCATCGCCCAGAAGGTCAGCGGGATCTCTTTGCGCAGCGCACCGTAATGACGCATGTCTTGCTCGTGATGCATGGCATGGATGACCGAGCCTGCACCAAGGAACAGTAGCGCCTTGAAAAACGCGTGCGTGAACAGATGGAACATCGCTGCGCCATAGGCACCAACACCGGCGGCAAAGAACATGTAACCAAGCTGCGAACACGTCGAATAGGCGATGACGCGCTTGATGTCTGTCTGTGTCGTTGCCACCGTCGCGGCGAACAGCGCCGTCGCCGCACCGACATAAGTGACAACGTTGAGCGCAATCTCGCTGGTTTCAAACAGCGGCGACAAGCGGCAAACCATAAACACACCTGCGGTCACCATCGTTGCCGCATGGATCAACGCGGACACCGGCGTCGGTCCCTCCATCGCATCGGGGAGCCACGTGTGCAGCCCAAGCTGCGCGGACTTGCCCATCGCACCGACAAAAAGCAGCAGACAGAGCACGGTCAGCGTATCAACATCGGCACCCAGGAAATTGAACGTCGTTCCCGCCATGCCCGGCGCAGCATTCAGGATGGCATCGATGTTCGCCGTTCCGAACACCAGAAACACGCCAAATATGCCTAGCGAAAAGCCGAAGTCACCAACACGGTTAACAACGAAAGCCTTGATCGCCGCCGCATTCGCCGATGGCTTGTGATACCAAAAGCCGATCAGCAGATAGGACGCAAGGCCGACGCCCTCCCAACCAAAGAACATCTGGATGAGATTGTCCGACGTCACCAGCATCAACATCGCAAAGGTAAATAGCGACAAATAAGCAAAAAAGCGCGGCTGATCGGGATCGTCCTCCATATAGCCCCAGCTATAGAGATGGACGAGTGCCGAAACCGTGGTCACAACGACCAGCATCACAGCAGTCAGCGGGTCAAGGCGCAGTGACCAGACTGCAACAAAGTCCCCCGAACGGAACCATTCCATCACCATCTGACCTTCGAGCTGACCGCCCGAGAGCACCGGAATGAAGATGATCCATGACATCACACAGGCGACAAAAAGCGCGCCGGTCGTCAACGACTTTGCAATGGTGTTGCCAAGCATGCGGTTGCCGAGTCCGGCAATGACCGCAGCCAAAAGCGGCAGGAAAACAATTAAGTGCAGCACGCCCCGTTCAGCCCTTCATCATATTGATATCGTCGACCGCGATGGTGCCGCGGTTGCGGAAGTAAAGAACAAGGATTGCAAGTCCTATCGCCGCTTCGCCCGCAGCCACGGTCAGGACGAACATCGCGAACACCTGTCCGACAAGATCACCGAGGAAGGACGAAAACGCGACAAAGTTGATATTGACGGCAAGCAGGATCAGCTCGACTGACATCAGGATAATGATGACGTTCTTGCGATTGAGAAAAATGCCGAGCACGCCCAGCACGAACAGGATCGCGGAAACCGTCAGATAATGGGTGATACCGATCATTTAAGCTTCACCCCCTGCCCAACGGGTACGTCGACAACTTCATACGAATCTTCAATTCGCGTGCGCACCTGTTTGCCGATGTTCTGCTTGCGGACGCCCTTGCGCTGACGATGGGTCAATACAATGGCACCGATCATCGCGGTCAAAAGGATCATGCCGGCGGCCTGAAACACATAAATATACTTGGTGTAAAGCACCGCACCCAGAGCTTCCGTATTGCTGATCCCTGTCTCGGGCATCGGTGCCGCAATCATCGCTTCTGCGCCACTTCCAACCTGCCATGCAGTGACGGCGATGACGAGTTCGGCAAGCACAACACCAGCGAGCATAAGCCCCAGCGGCATATATTTCGCAAAGCCCGCACGCAATTCGGCAAAGTCGATGTCGAGCATCATGACGACAAACAGGAACAGCACCGCGACCGCGCCGACATAGACAATAAGCAGAATCATCGCGAGGAACTCCGCGCCCATCATCAGGAATAGACCAGACGCGTTGAAAAACGCCAGAATCAGCCACAAAACGCTGTGTACCGGGTTCTTCGCAAAGATCACGGCAGCTGCCGACAGTACAATAATGCCCGCCAGCATGTAGAAGATAATCGCCTCAATCACTTGAGCCTGCCCCCGTTCTTAATCATCAACTGGCCCCTATCGCCACTCTGCGTCGGCAGCAAGGTTCGCAGCGATCGCTCGCTCCCACTCTTCACCGTTCGCCAGGAGTTTGGCCTTGTCGTAAATCAGTTCTTCGCGCGTTTCGGTAGCGAATTCGAAATTCGGTCCCTCGACAATTGCATCGACCGGACAGGCTTCCTGACAGAACCCGCAATAAATGCACTTCGTCATGTCGATGTCATAGCGCGTCGTACGCCGCGACCCATCCTCGCGGGGCTCGGCCTCAATGGTGATCGCCTGCGCCGGGCAGACGGCCTCACATAGCTTACAAGCAATGCAACGTTCTTCACCATTGGGATAGCGGCGCAGAGCGTGTTCACCACGAAACCTTGGCGAAATCGGCCCCTTTTCATACGGGTAGTTGAGCGTCACCTTGGGCCGAAAAAAATATTTCAGCGTCAACCAAAGGCCGCGCACAAATTCCAGCAACAGCAGTGACTTAGCGGCACGGAATATCGCGGTCATGACAGGAAGCCTTCCTTGAAGAATACCAGCCAGCCCGATACGACAAACACCCATACAAGCGAGATCGGTAGGAACACTTTCCAGCCCAGACGCATCAATTGATCATAGCGGTAGCGCGGCACGGTCGCGAATACCCAAGCGAAGACGAAGAACATCAGCGCCATCTTGCCAAGCATCCAGAAAATCCCCGGCACCGCATATAGGATCGGGATATCGAGCGGCGGCAACCAGCCACCGAGGAATAATATGCTGGTCAGTGCACACATCAAAAGAATGTTGGCATATTCGCCGAGCCAGAACAGCGCGAAGCTCATCGAGCTGTATTCGACCTGATAACCAGCGACGAGTTCAGCTTCTGCTTCGGGCAGATCGAACGGTGGACGGTTGGTTTCGGCAAGCGCCGAAATGAAGAAAATAATCCCCATCGGAAACAGCAGCGGATTCAATATATGGCCGTTTAATATACCGAGAATATTGCCCTTCTGGCTCATGACGATGTCATTGAGGTTGAACGACCCAGCGTAAAGAATAACGCAAACGATGACGAAGCCGATGGACACTTCATAGGAGACCATCTGCGCTGCCGAGCGTAACCCGCCAAGAAACGGATATTTACTGTTCGAGGCCCAGCCCGACATGATGATGCCGTAAACGCCAAGCGACGAAACAGCGAAAATATAGAGAATTCCGACATTGATGTCGGCGAGCACCATTTTCGCGCTGAACGGGATCACCGCCCAGCCGAGTAGCGCCGTCGTAAACGTAATAATCGGGGCAAGCAGAAAAACGCCCTTGTTCGCGCCCGCAGGAATAATGGTTTCTTTCAGGAATACTTTGAGACCATCGGCAAAGCTTTGCAGCAATCCCCAGGGGCCAACAACATTCGGTCCACGGCGCATCTGCATCGCCGCCCATATCTTGCGATCGAAATAGACCGCAAAGGCAACACCGATCATCACCGGCACTGCAATAGCAAGGATCAGCAAGAGATTGGCGACGAGATAGCCAAAGGTCGGCCCAAGCAGGCTGTTTTCGAAATATTCGACCATTATTCAGCCGCCTCCAACAGGCCTTCACCCTGCCGCATCGCTGAACATTCCTGCATGACATCCGACGCGCGCGCGATCGGGTTTGTCATATAGAAATCGGCAATCGCATGACCGAGTGGTTCGGACGACAACTCCCCGCCCTTGCCGAAGTCGATATCTCCGTCTGTCGATACAACACCGTCAAGTGCAAGATGCGGCCACTCGCTCGCGATACGCGCTTCGAGTGCAGCATAACTGTCATAGGGGAGCTTCGCGCCAAGCACATCGGAAAGCGCCCTCAAGATCGCCCAGTCCTCGCGTGCGTCACCCGGCGGAAATACAGCGCGCAAGCTCTTTTGCACGCGCCCTTCCATATTGACATAGGTGCCGGGTTTTTCTGCAAAACTTGCCGACGGCAGAATGACATCTGCAGCATGCGCACCAACGTCGCCATGATGACCAATATAGATTTTAAAGACGTCGGCCAGATCGGTGTCGATCTCGTCCGCACCATGTACGAACAGCGCTTTCAGTCCCTTGCCAAGCACGTGATCAATGCCACCCTTGTGCGCAAATCCGATATCGAGTCCGCCAACACGGCTCGCCGCTGTATGGAGGACGTTAAAGCCTTCCTTGCCGATTTTTGCCGTCGACATAATCTTGCCGATTGCGGTCAGAATTGCCGGAGCATCCTTGCGCGCCAACGCCGCTGTCCCGACGATAATCGCCGGACGTTCGGCTGATTTCAGCGCGTCTTTTACGGCTTTTGGCAACTTGCCGAGAATTGACGCATCCGAGCCAAGTTGCTCTGCTGGATAGGTGAGATCAACATCCGGTCCAAGATTGAACAGCTTGGCACCATGCTTCAGCACAGCCTTGCGCAGGCGCGTATTGACGAGCGGCGCTTCGATGCGCGGATTGCTGCCGACGAGCAGGATGACGTCGGCCTCTTCAACCCCTGATATGCCGGTGTTGAACCGATAGCCCGCACTACCGCCAGTCGCGACATGCATGCCATCTGCCCGGCACTCAAAGCGATCTGAACCGAGCGCTTGCATCAAGTCTTTCAACGCCACCATAGACTCAATATCGAGCAGATCGCCCGCCACAGCGCCAATTTCCTGCGGCTTCAGGCCTTTTAGACCCTTTTTCACTGCCGCGAAAGCCTCTTCCCAGCTTGCCGCCTGCAATTTGCCGCGCTTGCGCACGAAGGGCTTGTCGAGACGGCGCTTCATCAGGCCAAGTGGCGCATAGCGCGTCTTGTCCGACGCCCATTCCTCGTTCACGTCATCGTTGATGCGTGGCAATATCCGCAGCACAGCCGACCCGCGCGCGTCGATGCGAATATTGGTACCGACAGCGTCCTGCACGCAAATGCCGCTGGTCTTGGTCAGCTCCCAAGGTCGCGCCTCGAATGCATAGGGTTTAGAGGTCAACGCCCCGACCGGGCAAAGATCGATAACGTTTCCGGACAACTCGGACGTCACCGCCTGCTCAAGATAGGAGGTAATCTCCATATTCTCGCCGCGCCCGATCGCACCGATCTCGTTGGTGCCAGCGACCTCTTCGGCAAAACGGACGCAGCGCGTGCAATGAATGCAGCGCGTCATCACCGTCTTGATGATCGGCCCCATATATTTTTCAGTCACCGCGCGCTTGTTTTCCTGCATGCGTGTACGGCCACGGCCATAGGCAACCGACTGATCCTGCAAATCGCATTCGCCGCCCTGATCGCAAATCGGGCAGTCAAGCGGATGGTTGATCAGCAGAAATTCCATCACGCCTTCACGCGCGCGCTTGACCATCGCGCTGTCAGTGCGGATTTCCTGCCCTTCGGACGCTGGTAGAGCACAGCTAGCTTGCGGCTTCGGCGGTCCGGGCTTTACTTCGACAAGGCACATGCGGCAATTGCCGGCAATGCTCAGCCGTTCATGATAGCAAAAGCGCGGGATTTCCTTCCCCGCAAGCTCGCACGCCTGCAACACGGTCGCCCCCGCGGGCACTTCAAGTTCAACGCCATCTACGGTCAGTTTAGGCATTACTCTGCCGCCTCCATCATTGCGCCTGACTTGCGTCCGGCGATCCGGCTTTCGAGTTCGGGACGGAAATGGCGGATCAGGCCCTGAATCGGCCACGCCGCTGCATCGCCAAGCGCGCAGATCGTGTGGCCTTCAACTTCCTTGGTCACATCAAGCAGCATGTCGATTTCTTCCAGATCCGCATCGCCCGTACGCAGCCGCTCCATGACACGCCACATCCAGCCCGTGCCTTCACGGCACGGTGTGCACTGCCCACAACTTTCGTGCTTGTAGAAATAGGAGATCCGCGAAATCGCACGCACGATGTCGGTCGATTTGTCCATGACGATAACCGCCGCAGTGCCAAGCCCCGACCCAACCGCTTTCAGTCCGTCAAAATCCATTGGCGCGTCGATAATTTCTTGCGCGGGGACGAGAGGCACTGACGATCCGCCTGGAATGACCGCAAGCAAATTATCCCAGCCGCCGCGAATGCCGCCGCCATGTTTTTCGATCAGTTCCCGGAACGAAATCGACATGGTTTCTTCAACGACGCACGGCGTATTCACATGGCCCGACAACTGGAACAGCTTGGTACCGTGATTGTTTTCGCGGCCAAAGCTTTTGAACCAGTCCGCGCCGCGCCGCAGGATGGTCGGCACCACCGCGATGCTTTCAACGTTGTTGACCGTCGTCGGCTTGCCATATAGTCCGGCACCTGCCGGAAATGGCGGTTTCAGGCGTGGTTGGCCCTTTTTACCTTCAAGGCTTTCCAGTAGCGCGGTTTCCTCGCCGCAAATATAAGCGCCAGCGCCGCGATGTACGTAGACATCAAAATCATAGCCCGATTTGCAGGCGTTCTTGCCGATATAGCCTTTGTCATAGGCTTGTTCGACAGCCGCAAACAACGTCTCTGCTTCACGGATAAATTCGCCACGAATATAAATATACGCGGCTTTCGCGCGCATCGCGAAACCAGCAATCAATGCGCCTTCGATCAGTTTGTGCGGATCATGGCGAATAATCTCGCGGTCCTTGCACGAGCCGGGTTCGGACTCATCGGCATTGATGACAAGGTAGTTTGGGCGGTCTTCGGTCGGCTCCTTGGGCATGAACGACCATTTGACGCCGGTCGGAAAGCCCGCGCCGCCACGTCCGCGTAGACCCGATTCCTTGATATTGTCGACGATCCAGTCTGGCCCTTTGGCAAGGATCGCCTTGGTTCCGTCCCAATCGCCGCGTTTCACCGCGCCTTTGACGCCCCAATCCTGCCAGCCGTAAAGGTTGGTGAATATACGGTCGCGATCTTCAAGCGGAAGGATGGTCACGCCATATACTCCTTCAGGCTCGTCTGCTCACCGACGGGTGCAGACGTCTGCCGCGCGATCTGTGGCCCGGCTTTCGGCGCCTTGTCCGCCGCAAGTTCATCCAAAATCCGCGTCATGCTATCATAATCGAGGTCTTCGAAATTATCGTCGTTGATCTGCACCATCGGCGCATTGGCGCATGTGCCCATGCATTCCACTTCGGTCAGCGTAAACAAGCCGTCTTCGGTCGTATGCCCCTTCGCCAGCCCCTTGTCGGTGCAAGCGCGCATAACATCATCCGATCCGCGCAAAACGCAGGGCGTCGTTCCACAAAGCTGCACGTGATAGCGCCCGACAGGCGCCAAGTTGTACATCGTGTAGAAGGTCGCGACCTCGTAGGCGCGGATGTACGGCATACCAAGCTCGGCCGCGACAAATTCAATCACTGGGATCGGAAGCCAGCCCTGCGTTTTCGTCGCCGCTCCCACTTGACGCTGTGCAAGGTCGAGCAGCGGCATAACCGCAGATTGCTGCCGCCCTTCTGGATAGCGTGCGAGGATCTGCTTCACGCGCTTCTTGTTTTCGGCGGTCCATTCGAACCCGTCGAACGCGTGATGCTGTTCTGGCGTTGCTGACTTTGATGCGCTCACCGGTCACACTCTCCGAACACAATATCAAGACTGCCGAGCACGGCGGGCGCGTCGGCAAGCATGTGGCCCTTGCAGAGGAATTCCATCGCCTGCAAATGCGAAAACGCCGTCGGGCGGATCTTGCAGCGATAGGGTTTGTTGCTGCCGTCGGCGACCATGTAGATGCCAAATTCACCCTTGGGACTTTCGGTAGCAACGTAAACCTCACCCTCGGGAACATGGAAACCTTCGGTATAAAGCTTGAAATGGTGGATCA
>JBFKAE010000139.1:0-7998 GCA_041621755.1 Sphingomonadaceae bacterium
CAGGAAACCGGCCGCGCCGGACGCGATGGCGACCCGGCGGTCGCGCAAATGTTCTATGGTGCCGAAGATATCGCCCGCGCGCGCCAGTTCATCAGCGAAAGCGACGCCGACGCCGCCAAAACCCGCGCCGATCACAACCGCCTCGATGCACTGGTCACATTGTGCGAGACCACAGCGTGCCGCCGCGTGCCGCTGCTCACTTATTTCAGCGAGGATGCCCCGCCGCCCTGCGGTAATTGCGACAATTGCCTGTCCCCGCCCGAAGTCCTCGACGCGACCGAAACCGCGCAAAAGCTGCTCTCGGCGATCTATCGCACCGAACAACGCTATGGGCTTGGCCATATCGTCGATGTTCTGCACGGCAAGCCGACCGAACGCGCGGTCAAAGCCGGGCACGACCAGCTTTCAGTCTTTGGCATCGGCACCGAGGCCGACGCGAAATTGTGGCGCAGTATCCAGCGGCAACTCGTCGCTATGAACGCAATTACAATCGACCTCGAACATGGCGGCATGCACCTTGGTCCCAATGCCCGCGCGATTTTGAAGGGCGAAACACAGGTCTCCATCCGCAAACCCGCACCCAAAGCCGCGCGCAGACGCCGCCGCGACGAGTCCGACGGCCCCGAAGACCCATTATTCCCCACCTTGCGCGAAGTCCGACGCCAGCTCGCCACCGACGCCAGCGTCCCGGCCTACGTCATCTTCCACGACGCAACGCTGCGCGCCATGGCATCAGAACGCCCCCAAACCCTTGATGCTCTCGGACGGATTCCAGGCGTCGGCGCGAAAAAACTGGAACGCTATGGCCCGGCGTTTCTTGAGGTGATTACAAACAGCGCATCCTGCTGAAAAAAAGGCCGCCACCCTTTCGGATAGCGGCCAGTTGTTCGATGCACCTTGGGAAAGGTCTCTGGAAGTCCTAGTAGCAGTAGCGGCGCTTTTTGCCGCCATCGTCGATTTCATGGCCGATGACTGCGCCTGCGGCCGCGCCGATGATCGTGCCGACGGTTTTATCGCGACGGCCTGCGACCTCGTTGCCGAGCACGCCGCCTATGATACCGCCGATGATCGTGCCTTCGATGCTGCTGCCGCTCTTGCGGCAACGGTCATAACTTGAATATCTGCGGTTATCATGACCGTACCAGTCGCCACGATAGCTACGGTTGTTGTAGTAGCGGACGGGCTGATAATGGTTGTAATAGCGGCCACCGCCATAAAAGCGATTGTCGTAGCGACCCTGATTATAGGCGTGCCGCGCGATGTGGCGGTCCTCGTAGCGGTCGTAACGGCGTTCGTCGCGGCGACCTTCACGATAGGCCTTTTCGTAACGGTGCGCGTCTTTCTTATAGTGCTTGCCGTAATGATCGCCGTGATAGCCACGATCACGATAGTCGCGGTCACCGCGATCCGCCAATGCCGGGGAGGCTGACAACATCGTCAAAGCCGTAGCCGCCATGAAAATTCGATTGAGCATAACAATCTCCACTCGTTTTACCGGTCGCCGGCAAGAGGGGGGTATGCCGACGACCATGAGTGAGAGATTGCGCCTGCCTGCTTGAACGGTTTCTGAATGCGATTGTCAGCGTTTGGACAGGTACGATGAACCGAGGGAATCCGGCGTTTGACGGTATCAGGCGACCCGGCGTTTTGACGGCGTTGCGCTGCCCTTTTCCTCGAAAAGCTGGGCCAATTGCTCGACAATCGCGCCGCCAAGCTGTTCGGCATCCATGATGGTGACGGCGCGTTCGTAATAGCGCGTCACATCGTGACCGATGCCGATGGCGATGAGTTCGACGGGCGAGCGCGACTCGATCCAGCCGATCACCTGCCGCAAATGGCGTTCGAGATAATTGCCGCTATTCACAGACAGCGTCGAGTCGTCGACCGGCGCACCGTCCGATATCACCATCAGGATGCGACGTTCCTCTGGCCTGCCGATCAGGCGGTTATGCGCCCAGAGCAGCGCTTCGCCGTCGATATTTTCCTTCAGCAGGCCTTCGCGCATCATCAGGCCAAGATTCTTGCGCGCGCGCCGCCACGGCGCGTCGGCGGTCTTGTAGATGATATGGCGCAGGTCATTGAGGCGACCGGGTCTGGGCGGACGGCCATCGGTCAGCCACTGTTCGCGCGCCTGCCCACCCTTCCATGCCCGCGTCGTAAAGCCGAGGATCTCGACCTTCACCGCGCAACGTTCAAGCGTACGGGCCAGAATATCAGCGCAAATTGCGGCAATCGAAATCGGCCGCCCGCGCATCGAGCCACTATTGTCGATGAGCAGCGTCACGACGGTATCGCGGAAATCGGTGTCGCGTTCGACCTTGTAGCTCAACGCCTGTTCCGGGTTGACGACAACACGGCTAAGCCGCGCGGGGTCGAGCAGCCCCTCTTCCTGATCGAAATCCCAGGCACGGTTCTGCTGCGCCATCAAGCGGCGCTGCAAACGGTTGGCGAGCTTGGTGACCGCGCCTTGCAGATGCGTCAGTTGCTGATCGAGATAACCGCGCAGCCGGGTCAGTTCCTCGGGGTCGCAAAGGTCTTCGGCGGCAAGGATCTCGTCATATTTATCGGTATAGGCATGATAGTCGAAATCGGGCGGCAGGTCGCTGTGCGGGCTGTTCGGCCGCCACGGCACGACGCCTTCTTCGCCCTCTTCGCCCATATCGCCGTCGGACATCGCATCGCTGTCGATTTCGCCGCTTTCGCTGCCGTCCTCGTCGGCTTCGCTCTCGTCGGGGCGCGCATCGAGGCTGCTGTCATTACCGGCGGCGCCGTCGTCATCATCCTCGCCATCGCCTTCGTCGGTCTCGCCGTCATCCTCGCCGCTCGCCTCGTCTTCGTCACGGTCGAGGTCCTCGCCTTCAGTCTCGCCAAGGTCAAGATCAGCGAGAATCGCACGCGTCAGTTTCGCAAACGCCTCTTGCGAGTCGATGTTCTGCGCGAGCGCATCGAGATGCGCGCCTGCCTTTTCCTCGATCCAGTCGCGGACAAAGCCAAGGGCAGTTTCGGCGATAGCAGGCGAAGCTTCGCCGGTCAGGCGCTCGCGCGCGATCATGCCAATGGCGCTGGCCAGCGGCACTTCCTCGGCATTTTGCGCGCGGGTAATCGGATCGGCACGCACACGCGCGGCGTTCATCTGGCTTAAATTCTGCGCGACGCCTGCCATCGCATTGCCGCCGACCGCCTCGACCCGCGCCTGTTCGACCGCGTTGAACACGTCGCGCGGCAGGCCCGCTGCGGGCTGGAGTTTCAAATGGCGTTTGGCATCGTGGTGCACGCGGCGTAACGCAAAACTGTCCGCCCAGCCGCGGGCTTCCGCGACCTGCTGGGCTGGAAGGTTTTTCGCCGGTTGCGGCACGCGCGCCGACAGGCCAAGCGCGCCGGGCTTGTCCGCCGTATAGGTCAGATCGAATTCCGCCTCGTGCCCCATTGCGCGCAGCGTCGCGGCAAGCGCGTGGCGAAAATCCTCGACCAGATTCTCGGGTTTGTTCACCCTGCCCTGCTCACTTTGCCTGCGAAACGACGCTTTCGGGGAGTTCCTCGCCAAAGACGCGCTGGTAATATTCGGCGACAATCGCCCGTTCGGTTTCGTCGCACTTGTTGAGGAACGACACGCGGAACGCAAAGCCAAGATTGCCAAAAATACCGGCATTTTGCGCCCATGTCAGCACCGTGCGCGGGCTCATCACGGTCGAAATATCGCCGTTCATGAAACCCTGCCGCGTCATGTCGGCAACGCGCACCATGTTTTCGATACGCGCCTTGCCCTCTGGCCCTTCAAAGCCTGGGCCGGCCTTTGCCGCAACAATCGCGGTTTCGGTCTCCGCCGGCAGGTAGTTCAGCGTCGTCACGATGTTCCAGCGGTCCATCTGGCCCTGATTGATCTGCTGCGTACCATGATAAAGCCCGGTCGTATCGCCAAGCCCAACCGTGTTCGAGGTCGCAAACAGACGAAAATATGGATTCGGGCGAATGACCCGGTTCTGGTCGAGCAAGGTCAGCTTGCCTTCAACCTCGAGCACACGCTGGATCACGAACATGACATCGGGGCGCCCGGCATCATATTCATCGAACACCAGCGCCGTCGGCGTCTGCAACGCCCAGGGCAAAAGCCCCTCGCGAAATTCGGTGACCTGCTTGCCATCACGCAGGACGATGGCATCCTTGCCAATCAGGTCGATACGGCTGATGTGCGAATCAAGGTTGATGCGAATGCATGGCCAGTTGAGACGCGCGGCGACCTGTTCGATATGCGTCGACTTACCCGTGCCATGATAGCCCTGAATCATAACCCGGCGATTGAACGCGAAGCCTGCCAGAATGGCGAGCGTCGTATCGGGATCAAACACATAGTCGGCATCAAGGTCGGGAACCCGCTCATCCGCCTTGGAAAAGGCCGGAATCATCATGTCGGTGTCGATGCCGAACACCTCGCGCGCGGAGACTTCCGTATCCGGTGCGTTCATCAGCGTTCCAACATGATCGTCCTGTTTCAACTGTGTCGCCACTTCTGCTTGCTTTCCAATTTTATTTCGTTTGCCCGAACGCCGGGCTCTCCCGAAGCTGCGTATAGGCATCGATCACGCGGCGCAACTTCGCCTCGTGCGTCCTGTCGCCGCCATTTGTGTCCGGATGAAGCGCACGGATGCGCTCCTTGTAACGCAAACGTATGTCCTCCCAACGGGCGTTTTCGTCAAGATCCAGCGTTTTCAGCGCCGCCATGTCGGCGGCTCCGAGTATCTCTCCGCCCCGTGCCGGTGGCGCATTAAAGACGCCAGCGCCAAAACGCCCCGCCATGATCCCGGCAGGATCGCAAAACACATCGGCATAAGCATTGCTGGCAAAGGCGCTTGCCGTCCGTTCCCAGCGCGGGTCTGGGTGCATTGCTGCGACATCGCCTTCATAGCTGTAGGCGGCGTTGAATTCGCGGACGTGGTCGAGACAGAAATATTTCCACGCCTTTTCCCTACCCCTTTCACCACCACGGTTGGAGAGCGGCGCACGGAACTCGCCCGCCGCCTCACACCCCTGGTGCGCGCAGAGCAGCGGCGCATCCTGCGTCACGCGGCCATGAAAGCGCTCGCGAATTTTTGGCTGTTTGCTGATCGATCCTATCCTGCAATTTCACATTTCATTCCCTATATAGACGTGGACACAGGATTTCAGGAGACCCGAATTGGCAAAACTCGCCGACGTCATGGAAATGCGACTTCGCGACGCACTCGCCCCGGAGCTTCTTGAAGTCCGTAACGACAGCGCCCTGCACAGCGGCCACGGCGGTGATGATGGCAGTGGCGAAAGCCATTTTGCCGTACGGGTCGTATCGGCAGCATTCACCGGAAAATCGCGTGTAGCGCGCCAGCGCGCGGTCTATGCAGCCCTTGGCCCGCTGATGGAACGCATCCACGCGCTTGCCATTACTGCAGCGGCCCCGGGCGAAAATCTTCCCATTCGCTGAGACTTGCATTTCGAACCGGATCGAAGCATAGCGCAGCAGTGATCGGCCGGATTAGCTCAGTTGGTAGAGCAACCGCCTTGTAAGCGGTAGGTCGCCTGTTCGAGTCAGGCATCCGGCACCAGACTTTTTCTCATTTTATATCAATATGTTATGAGAATGTCGCTCGCCGATATTGTGCCGCAATGTCGGGCGGCTGCAGGCAGAGGGTAAGCCTGTTCGGTGACCAGAGACGCTCTGGAAGCCGCAGATATCCTGGATTTATGGCAAATATCTCCATGCCCCAAATATTGGAGTCCAGTTGCAGATCGTAATTTGGGGGTAGAGACAGATCACGAGAACAAGAGGCCCGAGCGAAACACACTTTCGATCAGCCATTGTGGCCATGGATAAATTGTCAAATCAAGTCCATCTTGCAGGACTGTTTTTGTGCTCATTTTTTGCCCACACGAACGTTGGCGGGCAAATGGGCTGTCAGCGATCGTTATAGGACTTGGTGTTTTAAATTGGTCTCTTGGAAGCAGAGTCTTGAATTAAGTCACGTAATTTCAAAGGCTTGTTGGGGCGATGCTGCGCGTTCGAGTCAGGCATCCGGCACCAGACTTTTTATCCTTTTATATCAATATGTTGTGAGAGTGGCGCTCGTTGATATTGTGCCGCACTCTCGGTCGGTTACGGACATGGGGTTGAGCTGACCGGTACCCAGAGACCCTCTGGAAGCCTGAGATATGCGGGATTTATGACGACTGTCTCGATGCCCCAAATACTGGAGTCCAAATGCAGTTGATATTGGACTGTCTGGAGACGCTCAGGCGAACCCGAACATCCTGCGTTGGTCTGCCCAGTCGAGCGGGATGGCGTTCTGGCGCATGATCCTGCGTCCGGTAAGGTCGGGCGGCTGCGTGCCATTAAGGATGGCCATGATGATGTCGGGGGCAAGGTAGCTCAGCCGGACGAGCTGGTGCAGATAGCGTCTGGAGTAGGACGCGACCATTGGCTGCGGACGGTTATGAATGAGCTGATCCTGCGCGGCGAAGGCCTGTGCGACAAGGCGCAGCAGGACGGGATCGGGCGTGCGCTCGGGTGACCCGGCATCAGGCGCGATGGCAAGCTTCAGATCCGAGCCTCTGTCAACAAGCTTTGCCTTGACGGTGATGCTGTGCGGGCTGCCATCAGGGTTCATGAGCGTGATGACGATGGTATCGACATGCATCTGCACCCTGGCCTTGCGCTCGAGCAGAAGCTTGCGCCTCTCCGCTACGCTCATCGTCGGCAGCTCCGCGATAAGCCTTGCAGTGTCGCGGATCTGGTTCTCGATGACCGATGCTTCCATACTCTCCGATACCGGCACCGCGAGGTGGGTGCCGATGGCGCTGGTCACCACGCGTTCGATCTCGCCAGATGGCAAGCGCCATGCACCTGATCGCGCTTCGCCCGGCTTCAGCCGGGTCATGTAATAGCGGTAGCGCTTCGACCCCCGGCAGGCGTGTGTCGGCGTCATCGGTCGCCCGTCGGGATCGCTGATCATGCCGGTGAGCAGACTCGGGTTCCTTGCCTTGCGCCCAAGTGCCTTGTCGTTGCGATTGGACGTGAGGATAGTCTGCACCTTGTCGAACAGGTCCTGATCGATGATTGCGTCATGCTCGCCGTCGTAGACATGGTCCTTGTGGCGGACCTTGCCGACATAGACAGGGTTCTGCAGCATCTGTGCAAGCGGTCCGGTCTGGAAGGCGGTGCCACCCGTGATGCGGCCATTGCTGTAGCTGCGGACCTTGGTGCGATAGCCGCTTGCAGCAAGGTCATCGACGAGTTGCGGCACGGACCTGAGCTCGGCATAGCGACTGAACATGTGACGGACGGTTCTCGCGTCGTGTTCATTGATGATAAGCTTTCGGTCCTGAACCTCATAACCAAGCGGCACCGTCCCGCCCATCCACATGCCCTTCTTCTTCGAGGCCGCGATCTTGTCGCGGATACGCTCGCCGGTCACTTCGCGTTCGAACTGCGCGAAGCTGAGCAGAACGTTCAAGGTCAGTCGTCCCATGCTGGTGGTGGTATTGAACGCCTGTGTGACACTGACAAAGCTTGCATCCTTGCTATCCAGTATATCAACGATCTTGGCAAAATCGGCAAGGCTGCGAGTCAGCCGGTCGACCTTGTAGACGACAATGACATCGACCTTATGTGCCTCGATGTCGGCGAGCAGCTGTTTGAGCCCGGGGCGCTGCATCGATCCGCCGCTATAGCCGCCGTCATCATAGAGTTCGGGTAGGGCTTCCCACCCTTCGCCGGCCTGACTCAATATATAGGCAGCGCACGCCTCACGCTGCGCATCGAGACTGTTGAAGTCCTGCTCCAGCCCGTCCTCAGTCGATTTGCGCGTATAGATTGCACAGCGGATGGTCTTTCTGGACTCAGCCATTGGCAGCAGCCTTGGGCGCAAAGCTGCCGCGTTTGCGCAGGCCGAAGAATCTTGGGCCCGACCAGTGCGCGCCGGTAATGGCGCGGGCGATGTGACTGAGGCTGCTATAATGGCGGTCTTCGAA